>NZ_JBMHFB010000007.1:0-228092 GCF_049166715.1 Enterococcus infantis
AAAACTTGGTTTTCGATACACTAAATTATCCACGAGAATAGCGCAACAGTAGGGAACTTAGTTCAACTTTTGTACTTCGGAGTCGTTCTCAGCGTGGAGGCACGGGTTCGAATCCCGTACAGGCTATTGACTTTTATCAGACGATACACTAAGCTATGAGGCTGGTGAATCGTCTTTTTTGTTTTGCTGAACAAGAAATGGTGGTCCCATAAGGTTGGTGTCTTACGTCGACAAAACTCATAAGAAAGTAAATCGCTTTGTTTCTCTTGAAAAAACAGTATAATAGATACAAATGATACACTAGCGCTGACGGTCAGCTCTTTAGGTAGCTTTGGCTGCCCAACCGATGACCGGAAAACGCAGAAAGGAACGGCTTATGAAACGTATCGAGCGGGTCTATCAATTTGTATTTCAACAAGCAGGTGACATGAGCTCTTCAGCTTATGGTGTAACAACCCAAGATGTGGCGGAGTGTCTACAGATTCAACGACCAAATGCCAGTAAAGATTTAAATGAGCTGGTTCGCCAAGGTCGGATTGAAAAGTCTGAAGGGCGGCCAGTTCGCTATCTGCCGGTGACAACTTCCCAAAAGGAACTTGAGGTTTTTGACGAGACTGACGTTTTCTCTGATTTGCCGGCTGAAAAGAAATATGTACCCAGCTACAAAGAATCACCCGACAGCCCCTACATGCGGCCAGTGGGAAGTCAGCGTTATGCGGCGGTACCGGAAGTGCAAGATATTTTTGCCCGCTTGATCGGTACCGGTGGCAGTATGCGCAATGCTATCGAACAGGCAAAAGCGGCAATTCTCTATCCACCGAAAGGCTTGAACTGTTTGATTACCGGTCCCACGGGATCAGGGAAAACCTATTTTGCCCATGCGATGTTTCGCTTTGCTGTAAATAGTGGCGTGATTGCTCGGGAAAAAGAGTTGATTGTGTTTAACTGTGCGGACTATGCCAATAACCCGGAACTGCTTATGAGCCATCTTTTCGGTTATACGAAGGGGGCGTTTACAGGCGCCGATCAAGATAAAAAAGGAATTATCGATCAGGCGGATGGTGGGATGCTCTTTTTGGATGAAATTCATCGCTTGCCGCCAGAAGGCCAGGAAATGGTCTTTTACTTTATGGATCATGGGACCTACAGTCGATTGGGAGAAAGCACTAAGACCCATCAAGCGGATGTGCGAATTATTGGTGCGACCACGGAAGATCCTGGTTCCAGCCTGCTGGCGACATTTGTTCGTCGAATCCCTATCAATATTACACTGCCGGCTTTTAGTCAGCGACCAGCGACAGAACAAGTGGAACTGGTTAAGTTAATGATTGCCCAGGAGGCAGGACGAATCCAACGACGAATCTCAGTCACGGAAGACGTAGTGAAGGCGTTGATTGGCAGTGTCAGTTATGGCAATATCGGGCAACTAAAATCAAATATTCAACTGGTTTGTGCTCGGGGCTTTTTGAACCACATGCAGCACGAAGAAATCGCAATTACTATGGAAGATTTGCCAGAAGGGATTCGCTCCGGGATTGTAGCGTTAACCAATGAGCGGGTCAAAAGTGCCGATTTATCCAAAATATTGGCGCCTCGTTTAGTGATTGATCCTCATGAAAGCATGATGGAAATCAAAACTGATTCTTATGAACTGCCTTACAATTTATACGATATTATCGGTGACAAAGCAGCACTTTTAGCCGCGGATGGTTTGGATCAAACAGCCATCAACCAATTTATTTCTACAGATATCAACATTCATCTAAAATCCTTTTATAAAGATCACGGCTTCACTTTCCATGCCGATAATAAGCTGGCGGAGTTCGTGGATGAAAAAATCATTGAGACCACCAATCATATTTACGATATGCTCAAAGAACGGTTGGGCTATGAGCTGCAACAGAATTTTCTGTATGCCATGAGTTTGCATATCAGTTCTTTTCTAAAAAAGTTAGCTACCGGTGAAGAGCGTCATACCAATGACAATATTCGCCAAATGGTGGCAGCTTACCCGGAAGAATTTCGAATTGCCCGCTCCATTCGGGAATATTTGTCACAGGTTTTTCAAGTCCAGATTCCCGATAGTGAAGACTATTATTTGGCGGTGTTGTTGATTTCATTAGCTGCCAACCAAAAAGACGGCAAGATTGGGGTTGTAGTGGCTGCCCACGGGGATACTACGGCTAGCAGCATGGTAAAAGTCGTTACCCAGCTTTTAGGAGCAGATCATGTGCAAGCAGTGGATATGCCACTGGATATGCCACCTCAGATTGCACTGGAAAAAATCAAACAAGCTGTCCAACAAGTCTCAGAAGATAGCGGAGCACTGCTCTTGGTAGATATGGGTTCGTTGGCGACATTTGGTGAAACAATTACCCGAGATACCGGTATCGAGGTTCGAACCATGGATATGGTGACGACAGCCTTAGTCTTAGAAGCGGTGCGAAAAGCTTCCGTGCTGGGCAGTGATCTTGATTCCATCTATGATAGTCTGCGAGCGTTTAACGGTTATGGTAGTGGCGATTTGACGCAAATTGCGCCGCCACCTCATAAACAGCCGGCTATTTTGGCCATCTGTGCTTCCGGAGAGGGGACAGCGATGCGGGTCAAGGAGTTGATTCAGCGAGCATTGGCCCCAGAACAGAAAAAAGAATTAACCGTGTTGACGCAGTCTGCGGTTGAGCTGAAGTCGCAACTGCCGGCTCTAAAAGATACCTATCATATTATTGCTTCTACTGGGATCATGGATCCAAAGCTGGCGGCACCGTTTATTCCTTTGGATCAATTCATCGATTCTGATGTCGGTGATTTGGTGAATCGATTGTTATTGGAACAAGCGCAATGTCCAAATGCTCAAGTAGCGCTAGGATCAGATGAGATTCAAAAAAAGGCCATTGCTTTTATGGAAGAAAACTTTACCTTCTTAAATGTTGGTAAACTGTTTCCGGTGATTTGGAGTTTTGTCGAAGAATTGGTGACAGCTTATGGTCTGTCAGGAGAACAACAAGGACTGAAGATCAACTTGGCGATGCACACTGCGGGGATGATTGAACGAGTTTTAGTCAATGAACCACTGACGGTAACTGCTGAACAAGAGGCAGGACTACTTGGGGAAGAATTTTATTCGCGACTACACTTGCATCTGCAATCCTTTGAAAGATTGTTGCGACTGACAGTTCCGGTCAGTGAAGAGTATTATCTGATGGAAATCTTGAAACTCAAAAGTAGTGGCGCGACTGTGAGCGATGATGAGATTGATCTTTTTGAAGAAGATGTCATTTGAAGAGAAATATTAAGTCTAGACACACTATAAAATACACTATTGTTAGTGTATTTTATAGTGTGTTTTTTATTTAGACCTTCTTAAGGCTGGTTTAACAATAGTGTATCGATTTGGAAGTTGGCACGGTCCTTGCTTATATAAGAGTGATACGGAAATACCGTGTCAGTCATCTGTCCGGTTGTGTCACTTTTGTGATGAGGGCCTGTTGTGATAGGAGGGAGTGAGATGGAAGCGGATATTCGTTTAGCACGAATTGATGATCGTTTGATTCATGGTCAAGTAGCTACGGCCTGGTCGAAGCAAACCGGTGTCAACCGAATCATCGTCGTCAGTGACGAGGCGGCTAATGATTCATTGCGAAGCTTCTTATTAAGAGAAGCAGCACCGCCAGGAATCAAGGTCAATGTCATCGATACCGAAAAAATGATTCGTCTGTATTTTTCGGAACTGCTGATTGGCGAAAAGCTGATGCTCTTGTTTACTAACCCGCGGGATGTCCTGCGGCTGGTCGAAGCGGGCGTTGGTTTGCAGACAGTCAATATCGGCGGCATGCGCTATATCGTCGGAAAGCGAATGATTACCAATTTTATCTCGGTGGATACCGAAGACATCCGCTGTTTCAGAATCCTGGCCCAAAGAGGGATCACCTTGGAGGTTCGCAAAGTTCCCAGTGACCGTAAGCTGGATCTAATCGAGCTTTTGGACAAGGATGACGCCAAATCGTCGTTGCAATAGTCACCTGTAAGCTGCAATTATTTTTTTCGGAGGCTGTTGTCAATGAATAGAATCACCGTTGGCCAACAGAAAGCCAAAAGGAACTGTTGTCTGACACAAAAATGAAATAGGAGGTAGAAAAATGGTAGGAATTATCCTAGCGAGTCACGGAGAATTCGCTGAAGGTATCCTGCAATCGGGATCGATGATTTTCGGTGAGCAGGAAAATGTCAAAGCAGTTACATTGATGCCTTCAGAGGGTCCCGATGACATCAAAGCCAAAATGAAAGAAGCAATCGCCTCTTTCGACGACCAGCAAGAAGTTTTGTTCTTAGTGGATCTGTGGGGCGGCACGCCTTTCAACCAAGCCAACAGCTTGTTTGAAGAACACAAGGAGACTTGGGCGATCGTTGCCGGCATGAACTTGCCGATGGTAATCGAAGCCTACGCATCCCGTTTCTCAATGAACAAAGCGCAAGAAATCGCAGCCCATATTCTGGAAACTGCAAAAGAAGGCGTCCGGATTAAACCGGAAGAGCTGGAACCAAAAGAAGCTGCGGCACCAGTTGCAGCTGCCGGTACAGAACCTAAAGGGGCACTGAAACCGGGGACTGTTCTTGGAGACGGTCACATCAAATTTGTATTGGCTCGTATCGACTCTCGTCTGCTTCACGGACAAGTGGCCACAGCATGGACCAAATCAGTACAGCCAAGCCGGATCATCGTTGTTTCCGACGCAGTTGCCAAAGACGATCTGCGAAAGAAACTGATCGAACAAGCTGCTCCTCCTGGGGTTAAAGCCAATGTTATTCCGGTTCAAAAAATGATTGATATCGCCAAAGATCCACGATTTGGTGCAACCAAAGCATTGTTGCTGTTTGAAAATCCGCAAGATGTGGTTCGTGTATTGGACGGCGGCGTAGACATTAAAGAAGTCAACGTGGGTTCCATGGCCCATTCAGTTGGAAAAGTTGTAGTAAGTAAAGTATTGTCAATGGGTCCAGATGATGTCAAAGCCTTTGAAGACATGAAGAGCCGCGGCATCGCATTTGATGTTCGTAAAGTACCAAATGATTCAAAAGACAATATGGATGACATTTTGAAAAAGGCCGAAACTGAGTTGAAAGCTCAAAACGGTTAATCAGAGAAATAGGAGGTTAAGAAATCATGAGTGATTTGAATTTTATTCAGATGATTTTAGTTGTACTCGTGGCTTTCCTGGCTGGGATGGAAGGGATCCTCGATGAATTCCAATTCCACCAACCATTAGTTGCTTGTACATTGATTGGTCTGGTGACCGGTAACTTAGAGGCAGGGATCATGCTCGGTGGTTCATTGCAAATGATCGCTTTGGGTTGGGCTAACATCGGTGCGGCAGTTGCACCAGATGCTGCATTGGCCGCAGTTGCATCCGCAATTATTTTAGTTTTGGGTGGCGAAGGCAAAGCCGGCATTCCGTCAGCAATCGCAATTGCGATTCCTTTGGCAGTAGCTGGTTTGGTATTGACAATGTTTGTACGTACTTTGGCTGTGCCAATCGTTCATATCATGGACGCTGCCGCTGAAGAAGGTAACATTCGTAAAGTTGAGATGTGGCACATCATCGCAATCTTAATGCAAGGTGTTCGGATCGCATTGCCAGCAGCATTGCTGTTGTTCATTCCGGCAGAAAGCGTACAAAACTTGCTGCACGCAATGCCTGCTTGGTTGACTGATGGTATGGCAATCGGCGGCGGGATGGTCGTTGCGGTTGGTTACGCAATGGTTATCAACATGATGGCGACTAAAGAAGTATGGCCTTTCTTCATTATCGGGTTTGCCGTTGCGGCAATCTCTCAATTGACACTGATCGCTTTAGATGCGATTGCAGTCTCCATGGCACTGATTTACTTGAACTTGTCTAAAATGGGCGGTTCAAGCAATGGTGGTGGCCAAGGCGGTACTGGCGATCCATTGGGCGACATTTTGAACGATTATTAATCTTGAAGGAGGAGAAAGAAAATGGCAGAAAAACTTGAATTAACGAAAAAAGACCGTTTGGCCGTAGCATGGCGCTCTACCTTCATTCAAGGTTCTTGGAACTATGAACGGATGCAAAACGGCGGCTGGTGTTTCGCAATGATTCCAGCTATTCGTAAACTATACAAAACAAAAGAAGAACAATCCGCAGCGTTGAAACGCCACTTGGAGTTCTTCAATACTCACCCGTATATCGCATCTCCAATCATCGGGGTAACTTTGGCACTGGAAGAAGAACGGGCCAATGGTGCACCAGTCGATGACGTAGCGATTCAAGGGGTAAAAGTCGGCATGATGGGTCCTTTGGCCGGTGTCGGCGACCCTGTGTTCTGGTTTACTGTACGTCCAATGTTGGGTGCGCTGGGTGCTTCTTTGGCACTGACTGGCAGCATCTTGGGTCCAATCTTGTTCTTCGTTGCGTGGAACATCATTCGTTGGGCATTCATGTGGTACACACAAGAATTTGGTTACAAAGCCGGTTCTAAGATCACTGACGACTTGTCTGGTGGTTTGTTGCAAGACGTAACTAAAGGCGCTTCGATTTTAGGGATGTTCGTGTTGGGCTCGCTAGTCCAACGTTGGGTAAGTGTTAAATTTACTCCGACTGTTTCAGAAATTGAATTGTCTGATGGTGCCTATATCGAATGGGACAAGCTTCCTGGCGGTGCAGAAGGCATCAAGAAAGCCTTTGAAGAAGTGGCTTCTGGTAAAGCATTGAGCAACATCAAAGTCACTACTTTACAAGATAACTTGGATTCACTGATTCCAGGGCTGGCAGCATTGCTGTTGACTCTGTTGTGCATGTGGTTGTTGAAGAAAAAAGTTTCTCCAATCGTTATCATTTTGGGCTTGTTCGTTGTCGGTATCGTTTTCCACGTTATCGGCTTGATGTAAGCTTAGTTACAAGGGAGACCGAATTTACGGTCTCCTTTTACATAGGAAGTCTGTTTGTAACAGGACAGACAGCTGATTTTTGCGTATACTGGAAGTGTTCAGTGGGTAGTAAGTCGGCAGTGCCATCGAGCATTTGTGAAATCGAGTCAAAGATTTTGATAATCCTGTTCGGCAAAAGGTGGCTTTCAGGTGGCCGACAGTGTTCTTGCTGTCGCTGCAAACCTATCAAAAAGGAGCGTTCAACATGGTAGAATCATTGAATACAAAAGTAGATCTGGCGATTGCCGCCACTTCTTTTATGGGAATCAACGAATATGGACAAGTGATGGTAGGAGACAACGCCTTCGAATTTTACAACGATCGGGACAAGAATAAATTTATTCAGATTCCCTGGGAAGAAGTCGATTATGTGGTGGCTTCCATCATGTTCAAAGGAAAATGGATTCCCCGCTATGCGATTCAAACGAAGAAAAACGGCACCTTTACGTTTTCTTCAAAAGAGCCGAAGAAGGTGTTGCGAGCGATTCGGGAATACGTACCAGAAGAACGGCTTGTACGGTCGCTGAGCTTTTTTGATGTCATCAAGCGGGCCTTTACTTCAAAAGGCAAAAAGCAGGCGTAAATCATGATGACAACCTCTAAGCAGGGGGTGACAACTGATAAAGTTCACCAATTGTTATCAAACTAATCATAAAATCGATAATCAGCCAAGAACTGTTACAGCAGTTTCTTCAGGTTGGTTATCTTTTTTTTGCATTGTCTTTGCCGGTAGTTTGTATTTCAGGGGAGCATTTTGTTGTGGTATGCTGTTGAAGTGATGTGAAAAAGATGCGCAGATGTTAAAAAGTTACAGTCGCGTGTTTAGGAAGCGGAGGAACAGTGGATGATTTGGACCTTGATAATCGGTGCCGTGATTGGCGCTATCGCCGGCATGATTACCGGTGAGAAACGAGGCTGTCTGTACAATATTGTTGCCGGACTGATCGGCTCTTATATTGGTGAGCGGTTGTTTGGTGAGATGGGGCCGCAACTGGCGGGGATGGCGATTGTACCGGCAGTCTTGGGGGCAGTGGTTTTTACAGCGGTTATCACGTTGGTTTTCGGGCGCAGCAACGAGCATTAATGGAAAAAGGTGCAATGTTCCTGGCTCGCAAAAACATCAGTGTTTGTTATAATAGGACATGACGAAAACAGAAAGAAGGAATCGTATCATGATGTTACGTGTTGAAAATCTGCGAAAAGCAATGAAAAAAGAACAGGTAGACGGGTTTTTGGTCACCAGTCCTTATAATCTTCGCTATTTAACTAACTTTACCGGCACTACCGGTCTGGCAGTTATTACCTTGGACAAGGCCTTTTTTGTAACGGATTTCCGCTACACAGAACAAGCAGCAGCGCAGGCACAAGGTTTTGAAATCATCAAAAACGTCGGCCCAATCTTTGATGAAGTCGCTAAGCTTTGTGCCCAAGAAGAGCTGAATGGGTTAGCCTTTGAAGAAAACCATGTTAGTTTTGCTGAGTATTCTGTTTTAGAAGAAATTATTGAAGAAACACCCTTAATCCCAATTTCAGGAATGATTGAGAATCTGCGGGAAGTCAAAGACGAAGAAGAAATCGCAATTACACAAAAGGCTTGTGCCATCGCAGATCAAGGTTTTGATTATGTGCTAAAAACCATCAAACCGGGAATGACAGAAATCGAAGTCGCTAACCAGTTGGACTTTTACATGCGTTCTTTAGGTGCCAGCGGTGTTTCTTTTGACACCATCGTGGCTTCTGGTCTCCGTTCTGCAATGCCTCATGGGGTGGCCTCTGAAAAAGTGATTGAACAAGGAGATCTGATCACCTTGGATTTCGGCTGCTATTACCAAGGCTATGTTTCAGATATGACTCGGACGTTTGCCATTGGCGATCCTGGCGAAAAATTGCGGGAAATTTATCAGGTCGTTTTGGAAGCCCAATTAAAAGTGTTGGAAGCTGCAAAACCAGGGCTGACTGGCATCCAATTAGATGCGGTTGCTCGGGATCATATCACTGCGGCCGGCTATGGAGAAGCATTTGGACATTCAACAGGCCACGGGATTGGCTTGGAAATTCACGAAGGACCAAATGTTTCCTTTAGAGCCGACAAACAATTTGTTCCCGGAAATATCATCACGGATGAACCAGGAATTTATCTGCCGGGAATTGGTGGCGTCCGTATTGAAGACGATCTGCTGATTACACCAGATGGCAACCAGGTCTTGACCCATGCACCAAAAGAATTGATCATTTTGTAAGAAGCGTTTTTGGTAATAGGATTGAATGAGGATAAAAAAGCAGCAGCGACTAAAAAGCCGTCTTTTTCCAGTTGGGGTTATTCCCAATCAAAAGAAGACTGGCCAGATCCTGCTGCTTTTGTCTATTGTGTCATCGAAGAAAAATTGAGAGAGCCAGCTTTTAAATCGCGCCTCACTAATACAGGCTGTTTCATCTGCTGTTTAAGAGAGCTTTTGTAAAGAGAAGTTTTAAGGAAGAGAACAAAACAGCTGGTAACCATGAGTTGACTATCTTTCAAAAAAAACGATTCCAAGTGGCTTACATCCGCGGCTCACTGATGGTTTTGTATAGCCTAACTGCTGAAAGAATGATAAACTAGGAAAGAAGAATGTCCCTTTAAAAGGTCCATTTGCGAGGAATTTAAAAGGAGGATGGCCATGATTTCAGTAAATGATTTCAAAACCGGCTTGACCATCGAAGTAGATGGCGATATCTGGCGAGTTGTCGATTTTCAGCACGTAAAACCCGGTAAAGGGGCTGCATTTGTTCGCTCCAAACTGAAAAACTTGCGAACTGGCGGTGTACAGGAAAAAACTTTCCGTGCCGGTGAAAAAGTCGGAAAAGCGCAGATTGATAACCGAAAAATGCAGTATTTATATGAAAGTGGCGGTAGTCATGTCTTTATGGATCTGGAAAGTTACGAACAGATCGAGATCCCGGAAGAACAAATCAAAGACGAGTTGAAATTCATGTTGGAAAACATGGAAGTCAACATCATCATGTACGGATCAGAAATCCTGGGAGTCGACTTACCCAATACGGTGACACTGACAGTGGAAACGACGGACCCAAATATCAAAGGGGACACCTCGTCTGGCGGCTCAAAACCGGCTGTGATGGAAACAGGATTAACCGTCAATGTGCCGTTTTTTGTGAACCAGGGTGATAAACTGATTATCAATACAACCGACGGGACGTATGTTTCTCGGGCTTAGAAACGGAGGAAGTTGTTGTGGCAGATGAAAAAAATCTGGTGTTGAACAGCAATCAGGAATTAGGAGAAATCGTCATTGCGCCGGAAGTAATCGAAGTGATCATCGGGATTGCTGCTTCTAAAGTAGACGGTGTTTACGATATGCAGGGGACTTTTGCTAACAATGTGACTGAATTACTAGGTGGTTCGGCTCACGGAAAAGGGGTTTACCTGAGTATCGATGAAGCAGGTCTTAAAGTGGACCTCTATTGTTATATTAAATATGGCATGTCGGTTCCTAAAGTTGCGATGGCGATTCAAGAACGGGTCAAAGAACAAGTTTTGTTCATGACGGATGTGGCGTTGTCAGAAGTCAATGTCCATGTGGTGGCTGTCGTTCCCGAAAAGATTGATACCCCTGATTTGGAAGAATTATTTGGAAGTGAAGAGGAAGAGAATGAGTAGTAAAGAGATCTCACGGCATATGATCCGGCAAATGGCGCTGCAAGCTCTGTTTCCGTTGGACTTTAACGCCGATTTGTCAAAAAAAGATGCCATCTATCATGCCATCGAATTGGAACACCAAGACATGCTGGATGAGGAGCAGGAAAATTTCGTGCCCGTCTATCTGGATGAGCTGGTGGCAGGTGTTTGCGATCATAAAACCCAATTGGACGATATGATTCAAAAGCATTTGAAAAAAGGCTGGAATTTAAAGCGGCTACCGAAGATGGATTTGACAATTTTGCGCATTGCCATCTATGAAATGGTTTATGAAAAGGATGTCCCCAACAAAGTGGCCCTTAATGAAGCCATCGAGTTGGCGAAAACTTTCAGTGATGACCAGTCGCGAAAGTTTGTCAATGGACTCTTGTCAAACATCAATATCGAGCTGGAAAAAGCAGAACAACCAAAAGAAAACGCCTAAGTAAAAAAGCGACACCGCAGAATGAAACTTGCTGCTGGTGCCGCTCTTTTTTCTGGTTCTACAATATTTAGTGTTGGTGGAAAATCTCCGATTTTCTTCCAACACTTTTTTTGTATGCGAAGTATAGAAAAAGAGATACCCAAATTGATAGAATGAAGTCGACTAAAACACACTCACCAAGAAAGGGATATCTCCATGGACTATTCTACAAGAATTTTAACTGGTTTAACAGATGAAAACCTATTTTTTGATACAAATTGGCTAGAAGAGCGTCAGGAAAATGATCTTCCAATTCTGGTCATTAAAGGGCAGCTATCCTATACACCTTCGGCCTGTACAAAATGTGGCGTTAAAAATGTGGGCCAAATCATCAAAAACGGGACGCACCAGACAAAAACCCAATTAGTCCCCTTCAGGGGAAAGAAGACTTTATTAGAAGTGAAACGGTCACGCTTTTTATGTAAAGACTGCGGAGCGACTTTCAACGCTCAAACAGCACTTGTTAGAGAAAAATGCCATATTTCAACCGAATTACAACTCAAGATCACCTTAGATCTGAAAAAGAATATTAGCCGGAAGGAGATTGCTCAAGAATATTTTGTCTCTGACACGACAGTTATGCGTATTATGCGAGACTGCGTGCAAAGCTTCAGAACCAATTTTAACTATTTACCGTCAGTTCTTTGCATTGATGAGTTTCGCTCAATGAACTCTTGTAGTAATGCAATGAGCTTCATCTGCATGGATGGTCATACTAAACGGCTCATCAGTATCTTGGAAAGCCGTCGGCTTACCTATTTGAAGGCTCATTTTTTACGCTATCCACATCATATACGATGTAAGGTCAAGTATCTAGTCATGGACATGAATGCACCTTATGCCCAACTGATTAAGCATGTCTTTCCAAATGCTCAAATCGTAACGGATCGTTTTCATATCGTCCAACAGATTAATCGTACCTTCAATCAATTACGGATAAAGACGATGAAACAGTTTAAAGGGACTGACAAGGTGAACTATCGACGCTTAAAACGATATTGGAAGCTTCTTTTGAAAAATGACTTCAACGTGAATAGCGCTAACTACCACTATGAGCGCTCTTTCAAGCGTCCGATGACAGAAAAAGCCATTATTGATGAGCTCTTATCTTATGATGAAACTTTGAAATTAGCATATGAGACGTGTCAGCTGCTTCTTTGTCATTACCGCAGAAAAAACGCAACGCTTTTCTTTGAACTTATTGAAGAACTTGATCAGCGCTTACCAGAAGAGTTTCGTAAGAAACTAACTTTCTTCAAAAAGTATCGGCAAGGGATTCAAAATGCATTTGAACTTACTTACAGTAATGGCTTCGTAGAAGGAACGAATAACAAGATAAAAATAATCAAGCGTGTCGCTTATGGATATCGCAACTTCCTGAATTTTCGCTCAAGAATCTACATCATCCAAGGACTGATTTTTGTTTAAGAAAGAGCGAAAAATAAAAAAGCGCTCAGGCAAGAATTTTTTCCTGCCTGAGCTCATTCACTCATTCAATTTGAACTCACCAACACTATTTGACGAAGAGCCTTTTTTCTTCAGAGACATCGGGGCCATAAGCAGGGGATCAAAAGTTCCGCAAGAGCGTCTTTTCTAATGAAGATTATGGAACGGGCTATTCACGCAGTTGTGTTTGAATTTGTTCATAACAAAAAGACAAGTCACTTCCACTGATTTTTAATGGAAATGACTTGTCTTTTACTTGTGGCTCACATTTCGCGCGGTTCGCTTTGAAAAACGGCGGCAGAAGGATGATTAGAGCCCATTCTTCTGCAGTTAACGGTTATCGTAATGAAAAAGGCAAGCAATCAGTAGGCGCGGGCAATCCAGACTGTGTGTTGTGCCGGTTTTCCACTGACGATATCGACAGTTTTTTCCATTGGTGCTTCAAATGGGATATTGCGGGTGGTAAAGCCGGTCTCTTCTTTGATCTTGGCTTCCGTTTCCTCGCTGCCATCCCAACCAATCAGCACAAAACCAGTAGGGCGGCCGGATTCTTTGCAGGCTTCGATGTGTTCTTTCAATTGTTCTAAGGTATCAATATTGAAGTGTTCGTTTTCTTTGTTGCGGGTTCTGGCTGCTTCCAGTAAACGCTTAGGCATGATTGCCAACTGTTCGCTGACGTAGGCTGCCAACTCTGAAAATGGTACCGCAGTTTTGTCGCTGAGGTCGCGAATTTTCACCATCACATGGCCATTTTCCAAGTCGCGAGGGCCACATTCAATCCGCAAGCAAGCGCCTTTTAATTCCCATTCGTTAAACTTGTAACCAGGAGAATTGTCGCTGTCATCCATGCGGACCCGGTAGCCGGCTGCTTTGAATTCTTTAAAGAGTTCATCCAATTTTTCCATAATGGCTGGATTCTTTTTCCAAGGACCTACCGGCATCAGTACAATCTGTGTCGGTGCTACAGTTGGTGGGAAGACCAATCCGTTGTCATCCCCGTGGGTCATAATCAGTGAACCCAACAGACGAGTTGAGACTCCCCATGAAGTGGTGTGGACGTGGGTATGCTGATTTTCTTTGGTCAAGTAGGTGATATCAAACGCTTCAGCGAATTTTGTGCCCAAGTAATGGGAGGTACCGGCTTGAACGGCTTTCCCGTCTTTCATCATCGCTTCGATGGAATACGTGTCAACGGCTCCAGCAAAACGCTCAGAGGGCGTTTTTTGGCCCTTGTAAACTGGAATCGCTAAAAATTCTTCTGCCAAACGGGCATATTCGTCCAGAATACTCATGGTCCGACGACGAGCATCTGCTTCATTGGCGTGAGCGGTATGACCTTCTTGCCATAAAAATTCAGAAGTGCGCAAAAAAGGCAGTGTTTTCTTTTCCCAGCGGAAGACGTTGGCCCATTGGTTGATTTCATAAGGCAGGTCGCGGTAAGAATTGATCCAATCAGAAAATGCGGAACCAATCATGGTTTCTGAGGTTGGACGCAATGCCAAAGGTTCTTCCAGTTTATCATTGCCGACTTCTGTCACCCATGGCAGTTCTGGCGCGAAACCTTCAATGTGATCGGCTTCTTTCATGAAAAAGCTTTTAGGAATCAGCATTGGGAAGTAGGCGTTGCGGATATCTTCTGAACGCAGGAATTTGTTGAATTCTTCTTGGATATGTTCCCACAATTCAAAGCCGTCGGGACGGAAGATGATGGAGCCTTTCACTGGGGAATAGGCCATCAGTTCTGCTTGTTGGATGGTTTGGACATACCATTCGGTAAAGTCGTTGGTTTGCTTTTCAGCCATGTTATTTCCTCCTTGGATTTGGTTGTCAATCGAAGCGCAGGGGAGCCAAACAAAAAACGCATCCCGTCCTATAAAAAGGACGAAATGCGTGTAACATTCGCGGTACCACCTTTGTTGATCGATGTGTGTTATCGACCCCCTCGAAGGAGTGCTAAGGGACTCCGACCCGATCGTTTCTGGCGATCTATAATGTTGGCAGGTTCTTCTGACCAGTGGGTATCGTTCTTTCAACCGAGGAACGACTCTCTGTGACCTTGTTTAGAATACTAATCCAACTGCCTCTATGCTACCGGCAAACAGTAAAAAATGCAAGTCTAAATTCCGTTGCTGGCTGAATTTGCCAAACCCATCAAACGACCATACGGATTTCGACACTGTCTGTTTTTTCTGTCACGGCTTTTTTCAAGTGACCCGCATATTTTTTAGAGATGGATTCTAAGACCCAAAGATCAAATTCTTCTTTTTCCGGTAACTCGGTATCGATGCCGCGGTCAAAGATATTTTCCTGATAGTTTGCGGTGTGCTCACAAAACAGATATAACTGGTCTTGATCACAAGTCACTTGCAGGCGAATCTTTCGCTGTCTGGGATCAGCAATTGCATAGGTTTCTCTAGAGGCGTGCTCCAACAAGTGTGCTAAAAGCTTGGTGAGATCATCATCAGAGATATTGATTTCTTCAGGCAGCAGGACTTGAAAATCAATAGCGATGCTGCGTTTTTGTGCTAATTTTTGGTAGCGAGACAAGATCAGATTGGCTAGTGTGTGGTCAGTGTATCTCGGGATGCCGTCCATCAGACGGGTGTCCTTCATAAGCTTATCAAGGTATTCTTTGGTGCCTTCAAGATTGCCATCCTCTGCTAACAGTTGCATCATCTGCAGATTTTTTTGGAAGGCGGTTTTCATTTGCTCCAATTCGGCCATGTGTTGCTGCATTTCTTGGCGGCTTTCTTCTAATAGGGTCGTTTTGACTTCCAAAAAATTGACTTGTCGTCGGTTTCGTTCCTCACTGGCCATGAAGTCTGTGATAGTGTAGCCAAAGAGAACTAAAAGAATCGCCCCGAAGAACAACCCGCTGAAGTTGATCTGAGTGTACTCAGTTCCTAGCAGACCCATGATATACAAAAAGCAGTGGGCCAACGCCACTAAAACAATCCATGGTGTACAGACAGCATAAAAGTGGTTTTTATAATGACTTTCACGAATAGCGGCAACAGTGGCGGCCAATGTACCAAACATATTCATTGTATCCACCCAAGGTTTGATCTCTGGCAGGTCCGTTTTGGTGAGAATGGCGATAATCAGCATGGCAAGACTAAAGCAGATATGAGGAATTACCCAGAATTTATAGTACTTTTGAACGTGAGTCATTTTTAAACAATAGTAGGAAATCAAAAACAAAGGCGTCATAATCGCCAATAAAGTAGCGAGGGTGGAATTGACTGTGGGGCTAAACAGCAGACTAGAAAAAATATCCCCGGCTGCAGCTTCCAAGCCAATAGTCATGGCAAAACAAGCCAGCAGCAGCATTTCCAGTTCCAAAAACTGTTTTTTCAAAAGTGTCCGTCCCACAAAAAACAAAAGAACGATGCTGATAGAAAGGGCAACAATCATCATCAAAATCTGGGGCATCGACACACTGAAGACATAGGCCATAACTGAGTTGGCCTCACCGACAAAAACACGAGCAGGCAGTCCCGAATAATTTTTATAAGGACTGGAGACTTCTATTTCCAGTGTGCGGCCGACATAATTGCGGGGCAGGTGGATTTCTTGTAGGGAGTTGCCCGGGTTATCCGAAGGTTGCCCCCCAGTCGAAGCAGGACTGTATTCGTAAATCAACTCGTCATCAATCCAGACCTTGATCCATTGATGATTTCCTTGAACCAACAGCATGGGATTGTTCACTTTTCTGACCATTTTTCTTTCCATGATCATGGCTTCGCCAGTTTCGATTCCTGGCATCTTTTTTATGTAGCGACTCTTGAAGGTTGTAACCGGATCATCTTTTGGGAAATAGGTCCAAGTATCTTTGATCTCTGAAAACTGGGATTGGGTGAAAGGATGGGTCAGTGCGTGACCAAAAAAAACGATGATCGACAAGAATAAAGCGATGACCATTGTAAAGAGGATCCAACGCCAGCCTTTTTTTGAATTTAACTTATAATAGTTATTTATTGTATCCATAAAATAAAAGCACATCCTTTCCTAGATTCAGTTTATTTTGTTTTTATTTACAAGTCAACCGGGTTAATGAATTAATGTAGTTGATGTTTGACGGATTTACACAGAAATCCTAAGATTAAAATATAACTTAAGTTACAATTGAAAATATTTCTTTTTAATTATAATATAATAAATATTGAAAGCAGCATTCGCCTATCTTCTTAGCGCAAACTCCAGAAGACTTACAAACGAGAAGGATGGGGAGAGCGTGGGTTTTAATCACCAAGGGTTTTATCCAAGAAAGGAAGCCGCCGTATGAAGCGTCTGAAACAACTCAATAGCATCAGCTCATTTGCGCTGATTTTTTTTATGGCTCTGGCGCTGGCAGTGACGTTGTTGCCGCATCTGATGGGTTTGACTGTCGCTGTGATTAGAGACAATAATATGCAAAATGTTTTCCCAAAAGGCAGCTTGATTTTTGTGAAGCATCAAGAAATTGAGGACCTTCATGTGGGAGAGCTTATCACTTTTTATGTTGATCAAGGAGAAGATATCAAGACGCGACGAATCGTGGCAAAAGATTCTTCTAACAACACCTTCTATACAAAAGGAGATAATCAAAAGCAACTGGACTTTGGTTCTGTTTCAAGGCGTAACCTGATTGGACAACCAATTTTTCATCTTCCTTACTTGGGTTTGATAGCTACCAGCAGTTTTGTCAAAACTGCGCAATTGTTGTTTTGGTTAGCAGCTGCGTTTCTGACATTAACCACCATTAGCGCTTTTTTCAAGCAGGTCCGGCCTAAACCAGAAAAGCAGACATTATGGAAAGCAAAAGAAGGGGAAGACGCTCCTTGATTGCGCCAGTTAAGTGGATTGATTATAATAAAGCTGTCCTAGTGGGCGGCTTTTTTGATTGCAAAAGAAGGATAGCATTTCAAATACTGGGATGTTGCGTTTCTTATTTGAAAAGGTACCTGGTGTCAGTGATGCTAGTGTAAATATCAGCTGTTGTTCGTAAGAAAACAGAAACTTGTTCATCAGTTGAATGATCCCAAAGCCGCAACTTGGAATGGAGCCAAAGAGAGGATTCGAAAAAATGAAAAATGAAATGATGCACCGGCCAGTGGTGAAAAAAGAACTGGTGGATTATATGCGCAGCAAACAAAAGCCTTTGACAGGTAAGTTAGGTGAACTGGAACGTGATGCCAATCGCCGAGGGGTTCCGGTAATTCCCCATGAAACTGTGGTCTTCATGCAATTTCTTTTGGGACAACTGCAACCAAAACAAATTTTAGAGATTGGGGCAGCTATTGGTTTTTCTTCCAGCTTGATGGCCCAGTTTGTGGGAACTGACGGCCATGTGACCACCATTGATCGCTACGACGTGATGATCAAAGAAGCCAAAGAAACTTATGCACGTCTGGAATTAGAAGACAAGATTACGTTATTGGAAGGACAGGCGAATGAAATTCTGCCAACGTTGACAGGGCCCTACGATTTTATTTTTATGGACAGTGCAAAGTCTAAATATATCGAGTTTTTACCGGAATGTCTGCGTCTTTTGAAAAAAGGCGGCGTCTTGATGGTAGATGATGTCTTTCAAGGCGGTACGATTTTGGATCCAATCGAAGAGATTCCACGGAAAAATCGGGCCATTCATCGCAAGCTAAATGAATTTTTAGATGTAGTCACGGAGCACCCGCAGCTAACTTCAACACTGCTTCCTCTGGGAGACGGCGTTCTGCTGGTCACCAAAGAGGCAGAGGAAATCTTTTTGTAAAGAGTCATTTAGTTTTTCGAGAGTAAATGTGTTAGAGTGTCTCTCAAACGCAGGTGATCAAAAGAGTGGGAGAAACGTAAGATGAAAAAGCTGACGGAGCTTTTGACAGCTGCAAAAGCCAAGTGGAATAAAAAGAAACAGGTGGAAGAAGACTATTCGTTAGCAACGCCTCCGCTTCTTTTGGTGCCCGGAACCGACGGAAAAATCAGCCGGTTCGACAAACTGATCGCTTTACTGGAAGAAAAGCAACCGGTGGCGGTTTTAAAAATAACTGTACAAGAAGATGATACTCTCCTTGTCAGTGGCAGTCTGGCCATTGACAATACTCGTCCGGTGGTAGTTATTGCCTTTAGTGATGCTTCTGAGGCGGCAGTCCCCAAACAGGCCCATTGGTTTCGCAAGGCACTGATGTATTTGGAAGAACACTATCAGGTGAGAGCATATGATTATTTTGGTCATTCAAACGGTGGATTAGTCATCACCGAATATTTGGAAAACGTCTGCTTGTCCATTGATCCTCAGGTGCGATTTTTGCTGCTGACAGGAACGCCCTTTGACGGTGTGCGTCAACAGACTGTTTCCCAGGCTGCTAATCAGCTACAGCAAAATCCTTCAGAAAGCTTGAAAAACTATCTTGTTAAACAGTCGCGTCTTCCCAGTAATCTCGATGTGGTCTTGGTAGCAGGAGAGAAAAACGATAGTAACTCTGATGGAATTGTTCCGGTGATAAGTGTTGCAGCGGGTCTTCAGTTGTACGCGGAGGCTAACAGTTGTCGATTTGTCCTCGTGAAAGGAGCTGGCCATAGCCAGTTAGTCACCCACGAGACCGTCGTCCATCTGATTGCAGATGAGCTTTGGCATGAGACAGTAAAATAACGTAAATCTTCATTGGTAAAGCTTAAATGTTCAGCTCAACTCCTTTTAAAAAAAGTTTGACAAGGCTTAGCTCCTTTTCTATAATGAAACATGTTGCCGCTATGTCGCAGTAGCTCAGCTGGATAGAGCATCCGCCTTCTAAGCGGACGGTCGGGGGTTCGAACCCCTCCTGCGATGCTAAAAAACCCCGTGATCCGATGTTGGATCACGGGGTTTTTGATTTTTGCCAGTGAATATTGTCTGTCAGCGCCCAGTTTTTTTGATTCGATAGGTTTCAAAATAGGCAAGGTCTTTGCGGCTTTTAACCCCAGCATAAAGGCCCATCAAAAGCGCTCCGGCAGTGTTTGTAAAAAGATCTCCCATCGTATCCATCAAAGCAGCTCGACCGACTAATGGCGCACCGCTACTGTCCGGAGAGTCTAAATAGCGTTGTAAGTTCATATTGGCAACCGAATCGCAGAGAAATTCCCAAAATTCCCAAAAGACCCCACAAACGCCGGCAAATGCAAAACCGAAGACTAAAAATAGCCAAGGGGAAACCTCTTTTGCGACTGTTTTTTTCAAAAGCATCCCGCAAATCCCATAGCCTAATGCCGTCAACAGCATTGGACTGACAGTGTGGAGCACTTTATCCCAGCCGTTGATGAAGCGAATCAAATGCAGGCAGGTTCCCATAAAGACCGACAGCCATAAGAAGAACCAATAGAAATAAACAATCGGCTGTGGAATCTCAATTTTCAACAATTTACGAGCAATCTGCGGCAGATAAATCAGCGCAATTCCTGCCAAGCATTCCAATAAGATGACCGTCATCTCTGGGCGGGGTAGACGGACAGTAATGTATTCGTAAAGATTGAACAAGAAGACCAACAGTCCGAAAATCGTGAAGGCCCGTTGAATTTTTCGTTGATTAGTCATAGATACCTCTCCTCTCATAGTATCGATTTTACCATAATTGCCAAAAGGGACTAACTGATAAGGTAATGACTGGTCTGTACAGGTCTGGTGCCAGACTGCCAATCAGCTGCTCAAAGAAATCCGACGCCAGTCTGATTTTTAGTTTTCCGACAATGTGCTATAATAGTTGTCAATGATTAAATTACAGTTGTGAAAGGAATATCCATGATCAGAATCACAATGCTTTCCCGAGCAGATACCGTTAAAGGACAAGGAGTAGGCAGTGCCTATAACGAATTACTGCGCATGTTGCAAGAACGATTTTCAGACGAATTTCATATTGAAATTAATTCTGCAAAAAAAGCAGATATTTCTCATTACCATACGATCAACCCTGAATTTTATCTGTCGGCATTGACACCCAAAAGTCGTGGTGTACGAGTTGGCTACGTTCACTTTCTGCCAGAAACTTTAAAGGGTAGTATTGAATTGTTTTGGCCGATTCAAAAGATCTTTGACTGGTATGTGATGTCTTTTTATAAGCGGATGGATGTTTTGGTGGTGGTCAATCCCAGCTTTATTCCTCAGTTGACGGCAGCGGGAATCCCAGAAGAAAAAGTTTGCTATATCCCGAATTTTGTTTCCACCACAGATTTTTACCCCAAATCAGCTGTCGATAAGCAGATGGATCGTGAGCGATTAGGTTTTTCACAAGATGATTTTGTCGTTTTAGGTGTGGGACAGATTCAAAAACGTAAGGGAGTGGATGATTTCATCCAGCTGGCCAAAGATAACCCGCATATCCGATTTGTTTGGGCGGGGGGCTTTTCTTTTGGAAAAATCACCGACGGCTACGATGATTACAAAGAAGTCTATGAAAATCCGCCGGCTAATCTGATGTTTACCGGCATCGTTGACCGTGAGGAGTTAGTGGATTATTACAATGCAGCAGATGTTTTCTTGCTGCCTTCCTACAATGAATTATTTCCCATGAGTATTTTGGAAGCCTTCAGTTGTCAGACACCAGTGATGTTGCGGGAGCTGGACCTTTATGAGTCAGTCATTTCCGGCTATTATATCGGCACCAAAGATCGTAAAGAAATGTCTGAAAAGCTCAACCAACTAGCACAAGATCCCGCTCAGTTAACCCATTTTAGTGAGCTTTCAGCTGAAGCAGCCCAACATTATTCAGAAGACAATGTCGCAAAGATTTGGCATCGCTTCTATACTGAGTTGGCTGCTGGACGCAAGCCGGAGTTAAACCCGGCCAATCGTGAAGTCAGACCCTAATAAAAATGGGCAAAACAGCGACTGACGAGTATCTTTTGGCAAAACGTATTTGTGTCTGTCTTGTGGTCAGTGAAAGCTAAAAAACAGCCTACTTTAACGAGCTTGCTGTTAAGACTGCGACGAGAAAGCCACTGTTTTTCTCGTCTGTCTTTTTACAAGGCGCGTTGAAATAGGCTGTTTTTAGTTTTTGAGTGGCTGTTCAAAGCGAAACAAACAAAGACGAAAATTGGCAATTTCGGCATATTAAAGGAAAAATTCAGTTGTTTAATAACTGTCCAACCTGTTGCCAGTCTTTTTGAATTACCGGTTCCAATTTGCGATTGTAAAAAACGGCGGCTGGATGAAAGAGAGGAATCACCTGATAATTCTGGGAAGTCCACTGGTAGCCAGTCTCTTTGGCATCCAATTTTTGAATTGGGCCAACCAGCAGCTTGCCGTGCTCGTCTGTGATCAGATGCCCCGATCCCAACAAGCGTTGCAGCCCGATATTGCCTACTGTTGCAATCAGCGTAGGGGCCACCTGAAAAATCTCATAGTCTAAGATTGGAGCGTGAGCCAGGACTTCTTTTTTGGAAGGGGTTCGATTAGGTGTGCTAGTTTCGAGCAGTCCGGTTCGTTTGTTTAAGCGTTCTTTAATACTGAAAGGGCGGCTGCGAACCGCACTTGTAATGTACACATCTTCGCGGGTAAGTCCAGCTAGCGCTAAGCACTTCATCAATTCCACACCGGCTTGACCGCTAAAAGGAATATGTGTAGTAATTTCATTTCTACCAGGTGCTTCGCCGACAATCATCAGCTTGGGAAAAAGTGGGCCTTGACCTGCCACAAAACCTTCCAGCTGCATCCCTGTTGAGCGCTGTCGCACATGTTCAACCAGTTCTTTTGGATAATCCACCAAAATCCCTCCGTTTCTTTCTTCTTCATTATTATAGATAGAATCTTTTCGTTTGAAAAGTTTCACGAAAACAGGCAAAACTTACAGTTGACGGCCAACGTTTTTTTTGATAAAGTATTCTTGTTGTAATTGTGGGCACCACAGCTACAACCGCACAGAACAAGTCATAAGCAACGCTGTTTACCGGCGTTCACTTGGGATGGCGAGTCTAAGTCTAAATAAGGAGGTGCTTTTGAGTATGTACGCAATCATTAAAACTGGTGGCAAACAAGTCAAAGTGGAAGTCGGTCAAGCAATCTACGTTGAAAAATTGAACGTAGAAGCTGGCGAGAAGGTTACTTTTGATGAAGTAATCTTGGTCGGTGGCGAATCTACGAAAGTTGGTGTACCAACTGTCGCAGGTGCAACTGTTGAAGGAACTGTTGAAAAACACGGCAAACAAAAGAAAGTCGTGACTTTCAAATACAAACCTAAAAAACATTCACACCGCAAGCAAGGTCATCGTCAACCTTACACTAAAGTTGTCATCGATGCCATCAACGCATAATTCTTAGAAAAGCAGGTCGAACTATGATCATCGGGACATTCAAACGCAATGACTCTGGTCGGATCATTTCCTTTGAACTGACAGGCCATGCCCAATCAGGTGAATACGGCAAAGATCTCGTGTGTGCTGCAGTATCGGCATTAGCCATTAGTGCAGTCAACGGAATTGATGCTTTGGCAGGGAGTACACCTGTCATAGATGCCAATGAGGAAGACGGCGGTTATCTCTATGTGGAGATTCCCCGGGATTCTACTCAGGAGCAGACCAACATCACGCAGATTTTGTTGGAAAACCTTTTGCTCGGTCTGCAAGCTGTTCAGGCGGAATATAGCGAATATCTGCAACTGAAAACCATCACGAAATAAAAAAACTATCACAGGAGGTGCTTTTCCATGTTGATGAAAATGAACTTACAATTCTTCGCCCACAAAAAAGGGGGCGGTTCTACTTCCAACGGCCGTGACTCAGAATCCAAACGTTTAGGTGCTAAACGTGCGGACGGTCAAACCGTTACTGGTGGTTCTATCCTTTACCGCCAACGGGGCACTAAGATCTATCCAGGTGTGAACGTTGGTATCGGCGGTGACGATACATTGTTTGCTAAAGTTGACGGCGTCGTACGTTTCGAACGTAAAGGCCGCGACAAAAAACAAGTTTCCGTTTACCCGGTAGCGCAAGAAGCATAATCAACAAACGGCTCTAACCCTTACAAGCTAAGGGTTGGGGCTTTTTTGTTCTCATCAAACTTTTTTGAGTTCTTGTTTGAGCGTGGTTTAAAGCGTAGGGGTAGTGGCTAATAAAAAGAGTCATTAGGGCGGAAAAACGGTTATTTGTTGCAAGCTTTGTTACACTATCAAATGAGGTGAATTTTGTGGAAGAAGAAAAACATTGTCGAGAGTCACGGGTGATCCAGACCCATCGGATCTTTCCTTTTGATTTAAATCCATTTGGCTTTTTATTTGGCGGCAAGCTGATGACGATGATTGATGATGCCGCTTCGATTTCAGTGACCCGCCACTGTCGTCGAGGAGCGGTCACGGCTTCTTTGGATAGCTTGAATTTTTTGAAGCCGCTGCATGAAAATCATTCGGTTTGTGTGAAATCTTATGTTTCGGGAGCCCACAACAAGTCGATGGAGGTTTTTGTGAAAATTATCGGGGAAGATTTAGTTACTGGGGAACGCTATTTAGCCGCCACCTGCTTTACCACGTTTGTTGCGATTCCTTCTCACATGAATCCAGAAACGACATTTACAGTTCCAAAGATTATAGCGGATACACCGGAAGAAAAAATGGTATGTGCCGGCTATGAGAAGCGGCGCAAGGACCGTCTGGCAGAACGAGAAGATTACAAAAAATTTGCTGCCACATTATCGACGCGCCTTCCGTGGTCAGATGAGGAAGCTGGCGATTAAGAAGCTGAAAATGTTCAAAATCAAGCTCTGAAAACAATAAGAAAAGTTTCGCAAAGACAAGGCCTGTGCTAGAATATAAAGAAAAATGAAATCGAAAGGGTGTTGGTTGTGGGAGAATTAATCGATGGGAAAAAGCTGGCTGCTTTGATGCAAGAGCAGATGAAAGAAGAAGTGTCGCTTTTAAAAGAAGAAGGACTGACTCCTGGATTGGTCGTTTTATTAGTAGGGGAAAATCAGGCGAGTCAAGTTTATGTGCGTAATAAAGATTTGGCGGCAGAGCGGATTGGGATTCGTTCTACCGTTGAACGCTATCCGGAAAGTATCACTGAAGAAGAACTGCTTGCAGAAATAAATAGATATAACAATGACCCGTTGTTTCACGGGATTTTAGTGCAATTGCCACTGCCGGCCCACATTGATGAAAACAAGGTACTCTTAGCTATCGATCCCAAAAAAGACGTTGATGGGTTTCATCCTTTGAATTTGGGCGCCCTCTTTGCCGGTAATCCAGGAATGATTCCTTGTACACCATTTGGGATCATCAAGATGTTTGAATACTATGGCATTGATTTGGAAGGGAAAAATGCTGTCGTAATTGGTCGTAGCAATATCGTGGGTAAACCGATGGCGCATTTGTTGTTGCAAAAGAACGCTACCGTTACTATTGCTCATTCAAAAACAAAAGAGCTGGCTGCCCTTTGCCGACAAGCAGATATCTTGGTTGTAGCTATTGGACGGGGGCATTTTGTTACAGAAGACTTCATTAAAGAAGGGGCTGTCGTTGTTGATGTCGGCATGAACCGCAGTGCTGCCGGCAAATTGATCGGTGATGTAAAATTTGATGAAGTTGCTCCTTTAGCAAGCTATATCACGCCGGTTCCTGGTGGTGTCGGTCCTATGACTATTACGATGCTGATGTATCAAACGATTGAAAGCGCCAAGCGGCATCGGGCGCAATCTTAAAAGAAATCAGGTGAAAGAGTTGTCTCAGCAGTATTTGACTGTAACGGCGTTAACCCGTTACCTCAAACGTAAATTTGATGCGGATCCTTATTTGGAGCGAGTCTTTTTGACCGGTGAAATTTCTAATTTTCGCCTGCGTCCTAATCACCAGTATTTCAGTTTGAAAGATGATGGTGCCAAAATTTCGGCGGTCATGTTTAAAGGCGCCTTTGATAAGATCAAATTTCGTCCAGAGGAAGGGATGAAGGTTCTGGTTGTAGGGCGGATTTCGTTGTATGAATCTAGTGGCAACTATCAAATTTATGTCGAGCAGATGCAGCCAGATGGAGTTGGGGCTCTTTACCAGGCCTATGAGCAGTTAAAAGCGCAGCTGACCAAAGAAGGACTTTTTGCCGCACCTAAAAAACAGTTGCCCCGCTTTCCTAAGCGAATCGCCGTTTTGACCAGTCCCTCTGGTGCAGTGATTCGTGACATCATTACCACCGTCAAGCGTCGTTACCCTATTGCACAGCTAGTCTTATTTCCAACAATTGTTCAAGGCGATCGTGGAGCTGATGATGTAATTCGTAACATTCAGCGAGTCGAGGAAGATGGCGGATTCGACACGATGATCATTGGCCGTGGGGGCGGCTCAATTGAAGATTTATGGCCGTTTAATGAAGAGCGGGTGGCTCGGGCAATTTTTGCTGCACAAACACCGGTAATTTCATCAGTCGGTCATGAAACGGATACGACGATTGCCGATTTGGTAGCCGATGTGCGAGCTGCTACACCCACTGCAGCAGCTGAGCTGGCAGTGCCGGTGTTGTCAGATGAAATCCTAAAGCTTAGACAGCAACAGGCCCGCTTGGAGCAAGCCTTCCGTATGCAACTGCAACAAAAGAATGAACGCTACCAGCGAGCCTTGAGCTCTTATGTCTTCCGGCAACCGGAACGGCTGTATGAAGCGCAGACTCTCAAGGTGGACCAATTAACACAACGGTTGGGGCAAAGCCTACAGCAGCTTCTTTACACTAACGAGCGGGGGTATCAGCAGACAGACCGGCGTTTACGACAGGTTTATCCGTTAGCCAGAGTGCAGGCTGGAAAACAACAAAATGACTTTTTAACAGCTCGTTTGGAGCAGCAAATCCTTCGTTTGTTGGAAAATAAACGCAACGCTTTTATAAGTACGGTGCAGTCTTTGGATCTCCTCAGCCCGTTAAAAATCATGGGGCGAGGGTATACCTATACGACAAAAGAGGGACAAGTAGTCAAGTCAATTGAACATCTTCATCCAACAGAAGTTGTCACTATTCATTTTCCTGATGGTCAGGCTCAGGCAGCGATTACAGAAATCTTTGAAGAGTAAAATGGATATGAGACTAAAGTTACCCCGACTGACATGTATAATCTGAGTAAGAGGATAACAATCGATAGAAGACGTAAAGGAGCATAAAAAATGGCACAAGCAACATTTGAAGAATCATTGCAGGAATTAGAACAGATTGTCACCCGCTTGGAAAAAGGGGATGTCCCACTGGAAGAAGCATTGGAAGCCTTCCAAAAGGGCATGGCACTGAGTAAACAATGTCAAGAGACCTTGACCAATGCCGAAGAGACCTTGACGAAGATGATGCAGGACAATGGCCAGGAAGCGGACTTTGAAGAGCGTGATGCATGATGACACCAACGGATTTACAAACAACACACCTGCCTCGTGTGGAAAAAGAGATGATCAACTTTTTGACTGGGGTCACTACAGATGAGCGTTTGTTGGCAAGTATGCTATATTCTATCAGAGCCGGTGGCAAACGAATCCGGCCGCAACTGTTGCTGGCAGTGGTTTCTGGATTTGATAAGCCGGTGGAGACAGGTGTTTATCAGACAGCAGCGGCTTTGGAGATGATCCATACTTATTCCTTGATCCATGATGATTTACCGGCGATGGACGATGACCCGTTACGTCGGGGAATGCCGACTAATCATATCGAATACGGAGAAGCAACAGCGATTCTTGCTGGGGACGGCTTGCTGACCGAGGCGTTTCATTTGTTAAGTTCGGCGGTTTTGCCTGCTGAGGAAAAGCTGTTGTTGATCCAGTTGTTGGCTAAAAGAGCTGGCAGTGGTGGTATGGTAGCAGGCCAAGCCGCCGATATTCAAGGAGAAAATCAACGCTTGTCATTGGCAGAACTGCAAAACATCCATCAACGCAAAACCGGGGATTTATTGAGTTATGCACTGGTAGCTGGCGGTATCTTAGCACAACAACCAGTGGAAGTCTTGGCGCAGTTGGAGCAATTGGCAGCCCACGTTGGCCTAGCCTTTCAGATTAGAGACGACTTACTGGATGTCACAGCAACAACGGCGGAATTGGGCAAAGCAGCTCATAAAGATGCCGCCGCCGGTAAAAATACCTATCCGGAATTATTAGGATTAGACAAAGCCAAAGAAGCGTTGAGTGACGAGTTGGCGGCAGCGGAAAAGCTGATTAACGAGTTGACGGCAACACTCCCTTTTTCTGGCGAGTTGTTACAAGAACTTTTGTTGAAATTCCGATTGTGAGGAGAAACCATGAAAAAAGAGCGAGTGGATGTTCTGGCTGTCCAGCAAGGATTGTTTGAAACCCGAGAAAAAGCGAAGCGAGCTGTGATGGCCGGCTTAGTGGTGATGGAAAAAAACAATTTGCGCTTAGATAAGCCTGGAGAAAAAATACCGCAAGACACCCCCCTCAGAGTCAAAGGTGAGGTCATGCCATATGTTTCTCGTGGTGGACTGAAATTGGAGAAAGCCTTAAAGCAATTCGACTTCAATGTACAAGACAAGATTTTGCTGGATATCGGCTCTTCTACCGGCGGATTTACAGATGCGGCATTGCAAAATGGGGCTACACTCAGTTATGCACTAGATGTTGGTTACAACCAATTGGCCTGGAAACTGCGTCAAGATCCCCGGGTTGTCGTCATGGAGCGAACCAATTTTCGTTACAGCAAACCGGCTGATTTCTTGGAAGGTCTACCAGATGTAGCGACAATCGATGTTTCTTTCATCTCCTTAAAATTGATTTTGCCACCGCTGCATGAGATTCTAGTGCCAAATGGGTTGGTGATGGCGTTAGTGAAGCCGCAATTTGAAGCAGGGAAAGAGGCTGTTGGCAAAAACGGAATCGTCCGTGATCCGAAGACCCATGAACGGGTGGTCACTGAAATCTGCGACTTTTCTCGGGAAACCGGCTTTGATGTGTTGGATCTGGCTTTTTCACCGATTACTGGTGGCGAAGGCAATATTGAATTTTTACTCTTGCTGAAAAAAAGTGCCGATAAAGGTATAATTTCAGAAAAAGTGAATATTTCCAGCGTTGTAAAAAGTGCTCATGAAATACTGACATAAGCTGATAACACGCTGTTAAAGAAAGGTAAAAGAGTTATTTTTCTCTGGGACCTTTCTTTCTTTTTGCATAAAAATAAGGTATGATAGGGAAGTTAAAACGCGGGGACAGCGTGGCTTACGCCGTTGTCTTCTTGCCGGTAAAGGCGGGTCTGCCAAGGACTCTTCAAATCAAATCCTACAAATATTGGCAGTGGACGTGTTGAAGGGAGTAAAATATGCGGAAAAAAGATCGTCATCGGTTGATTACCCGATTGTTGAACGAACACAATATCCAAAAACAAGAAGACTTCGTGGGTCTGCTACAAGAACGTGGAATAATGGTGACTCAAGCCACCATCTCACGGGACATCAAAGAGCTGAAATTGATTAAGATTCCTTTTGAAGGTGGTTACCGGTATAGTTTGCCGGCTGAGACAGCAGAAGACATTGGTGAAAAGTTGGCTAAATTATTGCAAGATGCCTTCGTTTCAGTGGATCAGTTGGAAAAGTTTGTAATCTTAAAGACGTTACCAGGAAATGCTTCAGCAATCGCTAATTTGATCGATCGACTTCATAAAGCACGACTATTTGCGATTTTGAACGACGATGACTCTGTATTGATGATTGCCAAAACCGAAGCGGCGGCGGCGGATATGAAGGCCGAGTTTTTAGACTATATCTGATAGCTGGCGAGTTTGCTTTTTGGCAGATGAGTTAGCATTTTGACAGGAGGCATGGGGATGCTGTTGGAATTGGCGATTGAAAATTTTGCCATCATCTCACAACTACGATTAACATTTCACGAAGGTATGACGGCACTAACCGGTGAGACGGGTGCCGGAAAGTCCATTATCATCGATGCGATGGGGCTATTGGCTGGTAGCCGCGGCTCTGCCGACTACATCCGTCAAGGGGCTGATAAATGCCGCTTAGAAGGGGTCTTTGATATGCCGCAACAACCGGGTTTCACCCAACTATTGCAAGAGTTGGGGGTGGAGACTGAAGCGGGGGATCCTTTGATTTTGCAGCGGGACATGACGACAGCTGGAAAAAATGTCTGCCGAGTCAATGGACGAACAATGAATTTAGCCAATTTGAGACGGATTGGCGATTTTTTAGTGGATATTCAAGGACAAAACGAACATCAAGAATTGCTGCAACAAGAGCGACACTTGCACTTGGTAGATGAATTCGGTGACAATAAGTTTCACAAAGAATTAGCAGCTTACAAAGAAGAGTACCAGGCTTATCGTCAGTTGGAAAAGCGAGTACACAAAATCCAGACCAACGAGCAGTCCTTTGTTCAGCGTCTGGATATGTTGCGTTTTCAACAAGAAGAAATCAGCCAAGCGAACTTACAACCAGAAGAAGAAGCTCAGTTGACAGAAGAGCGGGAAAAACTGGCCAATTACCAAAAAATTGTGGACGCATTGGGGCAAAGCTACCAAATCTTAACCGCCACGGAAATGAGTCCAGTAGACGGAGTCGGTGCTGTTTTAAGCGAACTTCAGGAAGTGGCTCATTTGGACAATGAATACAATGCAATTGCTGAAAACTTGCAAAGCGCCTACTATCTTTTGCAAGATGCTGCCGGCGATATTTCTCGGCAATTGGATTTTCTAGAGTTGGATGAAGAACGATTGGAAGAAGTGACGCAGCGTTTGGAACTGATTCGCCAATTAAAGCGAAAGTATGGTGATTCGATTCCAGCGATTTTACATTATTTCGAAGCCATCAGTCGTGAGCTGTCCGCCTATGATGATTCTGATAACCAGTTGGAAGAACTCCAACAAAAATTGAAGCGCGACGAGGCTGCGCTGTGGAATACTGCTGAACAGCTCCATCAACAGCGCAAAGCCATCAGTCATCGCTTAGAAAAAGCCATCATGCAGGAACTAAAAGAACTGTATATGGAAAATACTCAGTTTGCAGTAGTTTTTGAAAAAACACGGGTATTAACAGAAACCGGCTTTGATGAGGCCGCATTTTACTTGACTACCAATCCTGGAGAACCGTTAAAACCATTGGTGAAAGTCGCGTCAGGCGGGGAACTTTCACGTATCCTGTTAGCATTGAAGACGATCTTCTCACAAAATCAAGGGATCACCAGCATCATTTTTGATGAGGTAGATACGGGTGTCAGCGGACGTGTGGCTCAAGCAATCGCTGAAAAGATTGCCAAGATTGCCCGTAATTCTCAAGTGCTGTGTATCACCCATCTGCCACAAGTGGCGGCGGTTGCTGATTATCAATATGGAATCGCCAAAGCAGTCAGTCACGGACGCACGGAAACAACAGTCACTCAGTTGGATACAACCGCCAGAGTCAATGAAATTGCCCGAATGCTTTCAGGCGCCGAGGTCACACCATTGACCTTGGAACATGCCAGAGAGCTTTTGACGATGGCAGGGCACGGCTAATCCAGAGACAGAAAATCAAATGCAACATAATGAATAACTAGAAGAAGACTATAAAAGCAAGATGTAAAACGGCTGTGACAATCGTTGAGTTAGCGTTCTCTGAAGTGAACACTACCAAACGTGAGACCTCAAAAGCCGATGATCTTCCATTAAAAATATTGGAAGATCATCGGCTTTTCATTGCTAAAAATTTCAAACACGGACTTTCCTTGATGAAATCAAGGAAAGTCCGCATCATTCACTTCTCTTTACAGGTATGGGATTGTTCTCTCTTCGAACTAAGACATCAAGGTAGTCACAAATTTGTCCTTATCCGTATACTTTTTATTAATCGTGGGTAAATCTCCGCTGCTTAACACTTGGAAATTACTTGTGTCACATTCTTATTTGGCAGTGACACTGAATTTTTATAGCTTTGCTGGAACTGTTCTGGCATTTTTTGCGATACCCAGCAGTGCTGATTTAGTACCTCGCAGATTTGCTGCGTGTTCATTTTCCTCAGACGGCTGATAGCCCCAAGATAGTAAACTGGTACGCGCATGACAATTTTTCATTAAAGATGAAAAAGGCACCTGTTCCTCAGCTGTGCTGAAAGGAACAAGCGCCTTTTTACTGTCTTTTACATAAAACTCATCAATGCAGTCAAAACGACGCCGCCCACTGTCAGGATCAGCATCATCCAGATCACGATTTTTGTGATCTTAGAGAAGGTACTCGTCTTTTTTTCGTTCATTGTTATCCATCCTTTACCGGTCTTTGCAATGAACAGTGTAACCGCTATTGGCGGAATCTTCAAGGCAGGTCTGTCAAAAATCACAAAAGATTCTTTTTTCTTAAAAATCGGATGGCTAAAACACATAAGAGAATTGTTCCGCCCATGATCAATAAAAAGGCACCGTCGTTATCAGCAAAGGGTAGTTTGACATTCATTCCATAAATTCCGCCAATAATGGTAGGGATGGTCAAGACAATAGTCAAAGAGGTCAAAATCTTCATGATGTTGTTGAGGTTATTGGAAACAATCGCCGAAAAAGTATCTGTCATTTGACTGACTAATTTCATGTAGATTTTAGAGGTGGTAACAGACTGTTTAGTTTCTACCAGAATATCATGGAGATGGTTGTGATATGCGTGGTGGCTATTGAATTCAGGCGTATTCCACAATTTTTGCAAGGCCTCATAGTTGGCAGAAGTCGCGGCCTCAAAAAAGACGAGGCTCTTTTGAATATCCATAATTTGATACAATCGTTTATTCTCAGTGGAAACCTGAATCTGGGACTCCAAGTGATTTACCTGGCGATCAATTTCTTCCAGATGTTGATTGTAGCTGAGGACCAGCTCCCATAAAATCATCAGCAAGATATTCATACGGGGACTCATATCATTTTGCAGAACTGGGCTTTGCAACACTTGATTAAAAAAGGGCGGGCGCTGATTGGCGACGCTGATTAAATGTTTATCAGGTGTAATAATCAATGAAATAGGGTATGTCTGGTACTGCAGATACCCGCTGGGACTAGTGGAGACAAAAGGAAACTCCATTACTAACAAAACGGGGCGTTTAAAAGTCTGTTGGTCCAACCCCTCCGTTCGAGCGTTTTCCATGTTGTCTAAAACCGCTGTCAGATAATCGGCAGGCAGTTGAAATTGCTGACATAGCTGAGTGATCTCAGCTTTTGTAGGGCTGTCTGCATGAAGCCAGGAAACGTCAGAACTATTTTCTCGAACATCTTTAATTTGATTGTCAGCTACTGCGTAATAAGTGAGCATCGTATCTCCATCCTTTTGAACGTTTTATTGAAAAAATGTAAAAGATAACCATCCCTACCTGCAAAAACCTTATGAAGACCGGTCATCGCTATGAATTTTTAAAAGAACTGAAACATTCATGTAATGAAAATAAAGTATAGTTAGCCTGTTATGGCAGGTTTTCTGAAGGGGTTAGTACCTGTTAAAAAATCTGCGGATAAATGAATGCGCCGAACCGAAAGACCAGTCAATCGTTTTTTTAATGCAAGCCGCCAGAAACAGTCTCGTAAAAAAGTGGCTGACTTTTTGGTAGTTTTCGGTGCCGGAATTTGTTGCAAAGGAGCAATTATGAATACAACTTTTCATCCGATTATGGTCTTATGGTATGTGTTTCCAGTCATCGTCTTGTTGGCTGCAAGCTATCTGACTTCGGCGTTATCTCTTCAAAAAAAATGGCAGATCAAAGGGGCAGATTTAGCCGTTCCGTTTTTGTGGTTGGGATTACACCAGATTTCTGTGAACAGCTTTTCAGTCTCTATTTTACCTTATTTTGTGATTGCCGTATTGTTTTTAGGTATCCTGCTGGTAATCTTTCAAGCCTATTATTATGGAGAAATCGCTTATAAGCGTTACTTTAAGATGTTGTGGCGCTTGATTTTTCTCTTCACTTTATTGTCTTATCTGCTGCTGATTATAGTAGATATTGTACATTATTTGTAGTTTTGAAGAGACTTTTAGAAGTCTTAAAATGCATGAAAAACGCTTGTTTCCGCTTTGGTTAAAAAAAGTCAGACAACTTTTCCAGCACTTTTGTATAAAAAGTGGTAGGAAGTGGGGGATTGTGGTAGACTGTGTATATCGAGTGGAGACAGGGGGTTATTTGTCGATGTTTATGGGCGAATTTCAGCATACGATAGATACCAAAGGCCGCCTGATTGTCCCTTCAAAACTGCGGGAGCAACTAGGCGAAAAGTTCGTTGTGACCCGAGGGTTGGATGGCTGTTTATTTGGCTATCCTTTAAATGAATGGGAAAAGTTGGAAGAGAAGCTCAACGAAATGCCGTTGGCGAAAAAGGATGCTCGTACCTTCGTTCGCTTCTTTTATTCTGCTGCCACCGAATGCGAAATCGATAAGCAAGGGCGCATCAACATCCCGCAAACATTGCGAAATCACGCCGGTTTGACGAAAAATTGTGTGATTACCGGGGTAGCCAATCGCATCGAAATCTGGGATGAAGAAAAATGGCAAGCTTTCTCTGAAGAGGCGGAAGCAAGCTTTGATGAGATCGCCGAAACGATGATCGATTTCGGACTGTAAAACAGAAAGAGGCACACCATGAGTGAGGATTTTCAACATTATACTGTCATGAAAAAAGAAACCGTGGACGGATTGAACATCAAACCTGACGGCGTGTATGTCGATTGTACGTTAGGCGGAGCCGGACACAGTGAGTACCTCCTCAGTCAACTAGGCCCGGGCGGACATCTTTATTGTTTTGATCAGGACCAAAAAGCCTTGGATCACGCCAAACTACGATTAGCTAAATATGTGGAAAACGGCCAAGTGACCTTTATAAAGAGTAACTTTCGCTATTTAAAAGAAGCCTTGTTGAACCATGATGTTTTTAAGGTTGACGGCATTTTGTATGATTTAGGTGTTTCATCACCGCAATTAGATGAAGCCCAACGAGGGTTTAGCTACCATCAAGATGCACCGTTAGACATGCGTATGGATCAGAGTGCTGATTTTTCAGCTTACAATGTAATCAACGAATACGATTATCATCAATTAGTTAAAATCTTTTTCCGCTACGGTGAGGAAAAGTTTTCAAAGCAAATTGCGCGTAAAATCGAAGAAGCCCAAAAACATGGGACAATCGAAACCACCGGTGAACTGGTGGAGTTGATCAAAGAAGCGATTCCCGCGCCGGCCCGCAGAAAAGGCGGACATCCTGCCAAACGGGTCTTTCAAGCTGTACGAATCGCTGTCAACGATGAATTAGGTGCGGTGGAAGAGTCCCTGGAAGAAGCGATCGATTTGTTGAAAAAAGATGGACGGATTTCTGTAATCACCTTCCATTCTTTAGAAGATCGCATCGTAAAAACGATTTTTAAAGAACACAGTACACCAAAGGATCTGCCGCCGGGTCTGCCAATGGTGCCGGAAGAATATCAACCGGAGCTAAAGGTCATTACCCGCAAGCCACTAGTGGCAGGTGTAGAAGAATTAGCAGAAAATAATCGGTCTCGCAGCGCCAAGTTGCGGATCGCCGAGAAGATTAAAGACTGAGAATCGAAATTTGCTGTTTGCTTTTTTCGATTATGGAACAACTACAATGCTTAAACTGGAAAGGAGTGTCGCACATGGCCGAAGTCAAAAAGCTGCCGGAATTTGATTATGAATACTACACCACCAATGAACCGCAGCCGCCTGTGCAAACACCGCCTAAACGACCTGATATTATCAAGATTCCCGCATCACCGGCTCGCCGATTAAAGCGCATCAGTAAAATTGAAAAACTGATTGGAATTTTGTTGCTGTTTTCAGTAATCGGGCTGGCAATCCTGACAGTTTATGTTCGAACCGATATTAGCCAATTGGAACATGAAATTTCTCAAATCGAAGCCCAGACCAGTTTGCAAGGACAGGAAAAGGTACGGCTGGAACAAGAAAAGGCCGAGCTCTCTAAAACAGAGCGGATTAAAGAAGTTGCAGAAGAGGCCGGTTTGAAGATCAACGATGATAATTTGAGGACAGTGAAGTAAATGCGTTTTAAACGAATCAGAAATTTTTTCAAAAAAAAGAATTCAACACCATGGAACAATCGCAAAAAAGTAGGTATCCTGTTGTTTGCTACGAGTATTGGGTTGTTCTTTTTGTTTGCCGCTCGCTTGACCTATGTAGTTGTAGTGGGTGACGTGGCAGGACACTCATTAAAAAAGATGACGGCCAACCTCTATCAGGGTTCTCGTGTCGTCAAAGCCAAACGAGGGACCATCTATGATCGCAACGGTGTCGTGATTGCGGAGGATGCGACCTCGTATTCGATTTATATCGTCTTGAGCGATACCTATGTTTCCGGCAAAACAAAATTATACGCAGAAGAAAAAAACTTCGAGAAGATTGCCGATGTGCTCCATGACCAGTTGGGCTCGAAAAAAGAAACGGTGCTCAAAACACTGGAAAATGGTAAGAAAAACAAGGCTTATCAGATTGAGTTGGGCAATGAAACGAAAAATTTGACCTTGGAAAAGAAGAAGAAGATTGAAGAGCTGCTTCAAGGAGACAAAGACGATGACAAAGATGATATCGCGGGAGTCTATTTTAAAGACCATCCTAATCGAATCTATCCAAATGGGACGTTTGCTTCTCACTTGATTGGCTATACTGACACAGAGACAAAAGACAACCAGGAAAGTGTTGTCGGCCGTATGGGAATCGAACAGGCCTATGACGATATCTTGAAGGGAACTGACGGCAAGATTGTCTATCAACAAGACAACTATCAAAACCCATTGCCAGGAACGGTTGCAGAAGAAAAACCGGCCAAAGACGGGCAAGATATCTATACGACCTTGGATAGTCGGTTGCAGATTTATTTGGAAAGTCTCATGGATGAGACTTTTGCTGAGTACAAGCCTGAAAATATGACAGCTATGTTAGTGGAAGCCAAAACCGGGCAAATCGTCTCAATGGCCCAGCGACCGACTTTCAATCCTGAGACTCGGAAAGGCATTGAAGACAATTGGATGAATATTTTAGTGGAAGATCACTATGAACCGGGTTCTACTATGAAGCTGATGACTGTAGCCACCGCCATTGACCAGGGCGTGTTCAATGAAAATGAGACCTTCCTTTCCGGCGAAATTAAAGTGGCGGATACTACAATCCGCGACCACGACTTAGGGGCTAAGGGAATCCTGACCATGCGCCAGGCGCTTTCTTGGTCGTCAAACGTGGGGATGGTCACATTAGAAGAACGAATGAGTGACGAACTACAGCAGCATCTGAAATACTTTGGCTTTGGAACGAGTACCTATTCTGGTTTAGCCTCGGAAAATGCGGGAACTTTGCCGAATGACAACGTCGTGGATAAAGCCATGAGTTCATTTGGACAAGCAATTAACGTTACCAACTTTCAAATGATGCGGGCGTTTACTGCAATCGCCAATAACGGTAAGATGTTGAAGCCGCAATACATCTCGAAAATCATCAACCCTGAAAGCAACAAAGAAAAAGTGTTCCAAACGGAAGTCGTCGGCAATCCGGTGTCGGCAGAAGCTACTAAAAAAGTACGGGAATACATGGTAGATGTGACACAAAGTGCTAATTACGGCTCTGCGTACGGGGTTTATGATGTGCCAGGCTATAACATCGGCGGGAAAACCGGGACAGCTCAGATCTACAACCCGGAGACCGGAACTTATTATGATACCGGCAGCAATTACTTGTATTCCATCGTGGAAATGATTCCGGCTGAAGAACCGGAATACATCTTGTACATGACCATCAAAAAGCCTGAAAAATGGTCTCAAAAAGCTTTCGGCAGTATCGGAAATCCCCTGCTGAAACGGGCAATGGATTTCAAAGAAAGCGAAGAACCGCTGCCTTCTGAAAAAGAAGAGGAAAAAATTGACGTTGCTGATTATCGTAAGCTGGGAACGGATGCGGCAGCAACGGATGTCAGCCGCTCTGGTTTGGTTCCAGTAGTCATTGGGACCGGAAAAGAAGTGGCCGCACAATCCACACCCCACGGGACGGAATTGTTACCTTCGGAAAAACTGATTTTAAAAACGGATGGCAGTGATTTTTATATGCCGGATACTACCGGCTGGTCAAAGGCGGACTTGATGAAGATTGGTAAGCTTTTTGATATTGAAGTGAAGTTTGAAGGAGAAGGGTATTGTGTTGCACAAAGTATCAAGCCGTATGAACGTATCGAAGGCAAGACACTGACCTTTACCCTGAAATAAAATGAGTAGTAAAATTGAGGAGTAGTTAAATCATGGAATGGACCCAAATGATCATCCCAATCGTCAGTAGCTTTGCAATGACATTTTCAGTGATGCCACTGTTTATTGGTTATTTTCAAATGAAACGCTATGGCCAAGAAATCCGTAAAGAAGGCCCCAATTGGCATCAAGCCAAATCTGGTACCCCAACGATGGGGGGCTTTGTCTTTTTGATTGGTATCTTATTGACGGCAGTCTGGGTGGCCGCTTGGCAAAATGAACTGACACCGACACTGTTTATTCTACTGTTCATCATGGTGCTTTACGGCCTTTTGGGTTTCCTAGATGATTTCATCAAGATTTTTAAAAAACGTAATGAAGGTCTGACTTCGAAACAAAAACTTTTTGGTCAGATTGCCGGCGCAGTGGTTTTTTATGTCGTCTATCTTCTGGATGGAAATAGCAATGTGCTAAATGTCTTCGGGTTTGACCTGAATTTATCCTATGTTTACGGGCTGTTTGTTTTGTTCTGGCTGGTGGGTTTCTCCAATGCCACGAACTTGACGGATGGAATTGATGGCCTTTTAAGTGGACTCGGCGTGGTTTCCTTTGCGACCTATGGAATTATTGCTTTTCATCAACAGCAAATTGACGTATTATTGATTTGCTTGAGTGTGATTGGCGGACTGGTGGGCTTTATTCCCTACAACCACAAACCGGCAAAAATTTTCATGGGTGATGTAGGTTCTTTGGCTCTGGGCGGACTCTTAGCGGCAATCTCCATTTTGCTTCATCAAGAGTGGACGTTGTTGCTGATTGGACTGATCTATGTCGTAGAAACTGCCAGTGTGATGCTGCAGGTCACTTACTTCAAAAAGACTCGTAAACGTCTCTTCAAGATGGCTCCTTACCATCATCATCTCGAGATGAGCGGCTGGAGCGAGTGGAAGATCGATATCATCTTTTGGGGGATTGCAGTAGTTATGTCTGCAATCACACTCTTAATCGTCTTGTAGGAGCTGAATGGAAATGAAACAAATTACAGACTATCAAAATAAAAAAGTTCTTGTGCTGGGTTTAGCCAAGAGTGGATTCAGTGCGGCCAAATTGCTTCATGATTTGGGCGCACTTGTTACCGTTAACGACGGAAAGCCATTTGATGAAAACCCTGAAGCGCAAGATCTTTTGGCATTAGGGATCAAAGTTATCACTGGCAGCCATCCCATTGAATTGTTAGATGAAGATTTTTCTTTGATGGTGAAAAATCCAGGAATTCCCTATGATCAACCATTGGTACAACGCGCAATCGAAAAGAAAATCCCTGTGATTACCGAAGTCGAGTTGGCTTATGAAATTAGCGAGTGTCCCATCATCGGAATTACCGGTACAAATGGGAAGACCACGACCACGACCATGACTGCTGATATCCTCAACCAAGGTATGGATGTTGGGACAGCTCGTTTGTCCGGCAATATCGGTTTCCCAGCTAGCAGCGTGGCACAAATTGCGACAAAAGATGATGTATTGGTAATGGAGCTTTCCAGCTTTCAACTAATGGGCATCACTGCATTTCATCCGGAGATTGCGGTTATCACCAATCTCTTTTCAGCACATCTGGATTATCATGGCAGCCGCGAAGAATATATTAAAGCCAAGTGGCATATCCAACAGAATATGACGGCTGTTGACACGCTGATTCTTAACTGGAAACAGCCGGAACTTCGTCAGTTGGCTGCAGGAACCAAAGCGGTTGTTTTGCCGTTTTCTTCTGAGGAAAAAGTCGAAGGAGCTTATTTGTCTGAAGGTGTTCTTTATTTCAAAGATGAAGCCATCATGGCAGCCAAGCAACTGGGTGTACCTGGCAATCACAATATTGAAAATGCGCTGGCTGCGATTTGTGTAGCTAAAACTCGAGGTATCGCAAACGAAGCAATTATAAGAGCTTTAACCAGCTTTACTGGTGTGCCGCACCGGACCCAATTTGTGACGCGCATCAACGAGCGGACTTTTTTTAATGATTCCAAAGCTACCAATATTTTAGCTACAGAAATGGCGTTGGGCGGATTTGATCACAGCAAGCTGATCTTATTAGCCGGTGGGTTGGATCGCGGCAATGGATTTGAAGAATTAATTCCTTCTTTAAAAGGTCTGAAAGCTGTCGTCTTGTTCGGAGAGACCAAGGACAAGCTGGCTGAAGCGGCGACCCAAGCGGGTATCGAAACCATTCTTTTTGCTGAGAACGCTGAAGTTGCTGTACCCCTTGCTTATGAGTTGAGCGCTGTTGGCGACACCATCTTGTTGTCACCGGCGAATGCTTCTTGGGATCAATACAAGAATTTTGAAATCAGAGGCGACAAATATATGGCGGCAGTCCATGAACTGGCACAAGCCCTGCAGTGAGTAAAACTGCGACATTTTAATGCAGAAATGAGCGAAGAATAAGTGAAAATTTTAGTGACCGGTGGCGGAACAGGTGGACATATCTATCCTGCTTTGGCCTACGTAGAATACGTCAAAAAAAATGATCCGACGGCTGAGTTTATGTATGTCGGTGCCAAACGTGGATTGGAAAATAAAATTTTGCCGAAAACCGGTATTCCTTTCAAGACATTAGAGATTCAAGGCTTTAAGCGCAGTTTGAGTCCGTCGAATTTCAAAACGATTCAGCTTTTTTTGAAAAGTATCAAAGAAGCTAAAAAAATCGTCAGTGATTTTGCACCAGATGTTGTGATTGGGACAGGGGGATATGCTTCCGGTGCGGTGGTTTATGCTGCCGCAAAATTGAAGGTCCCTACGATCATTCACGAGCAAAACAGCGTCCCCGGAGTTACCAACAAGTTTTTAAGCCGCTATGTCGATAAGATTGCTGTGGCCTTTCCTGATGCAGCCGGCTTTTTTCCGAAAGAGAAAACCGTGTTAGTAGGAAATCCTCGAGCGACTGAGGTTGCTGACGTGTCACCTTCAGCAATTTTAGCCGAATATGGTCTAGAACCGCAACAACCAACGGTCTTGATTTTTGGTGGGAGTCAAGGGGCGTATAAGTTAAATCAAGCCATGGCAGAAGCAATCCCACTGTTTGCTAAAAAGAGCTACCAAGTGCTGTATGCTTCCGGTGATCGCTATTATCAAGAAATCCAAGAAAACCCTAAAATTGACTGGCAACAATTGACAAATGTCAGCCTTCGCCCCTATATTGATAAAATGGCTGAAGTCATGGTCAACTGTCAATTATTAATCGGACGTGCTGGTGCGACATCCATTGCCGAGTTTACGGCACTGGGGTTGCCAGCCATCTTGATTCCCAGCCCTCATGTAACCAATGATCAGCAAACAAAAAATGCTGTCAGTCTGGTGAAAGCCGGCGCTGTTAAAATGTTGACTGATGATGAGCTGACCGGCAAGTTGCTGGTCCAAACCATAGATGAAATTATGTCCAACGAAACGCTCCGACAACAGATGGCAGAAGCCTCCAAAAAAGAAGGCCTTCCTGATGCAGCTGAGCGGCTGCAACAACTAGTAAGGGAAATCGTCAAATAAATAATAGATATACGTTCAAGAAAAGGTGGTGATGACGATCAGTAAGAAACCCAATGACCCAAAAAATAAAGAAGATGTAAAGCCGGAGTCGCCACAAGATCTCAGCCACCTGACTCCTTGGCAACAAGCGAATTTAGAGTACAAAAAGCAAAAAGGGGAAGATACCAACTGGTCGCCTACAATCATCGAAGGTAAGCAAGAGGCAGAAGAAACTGAAGAAAAGACGACTGAAACAAAAGCAGAGCTGGAACTTGGAACTCGTCCAAAGACAAGTACCTCGGAGTCTTTTGCTGATCGGTTGCCCAAGGTTAAGTATCAGCGACATACAGTCTTGTATCGGCGGATGGCCATTATCATTTTGTTATTGACAATCCCCTTGGCTGGAGTCATTTATTATGTCTCTCCCTTAGCTAAGTTGGCCGGGGTCACAGTGACTGGTACGCAAAAGGTCGCTGCTGCTACCGTGGAAAAAGAGGCGGATTTTGTTACCGACAGTGACATCTGGCCGCAATTTATCAAGCGTAGTGAACACATTGCCGCCGTTAAAAAAGCGGAGCCTCGTGTCAAATCGGTGTCAGTTGAGATCAATTCTTTCAATCATTTTGTGATTCATGTGAAAGAATACCAGGAAGTTGCTGTTTTGGCGCATGCCAATTCCTATTCGCCGATTTTAGAAAATGGCGTAGTCTTGAAGGAAAATATGAAAAATCCAACCGAGAAGATGCCGATTTTAGAAAATTTCAAAGAACAAAAAATGATTTTGCGAGTGTTGAAGGCTTACCATGGGTTATCACAAGAATTGCAAGAGGCAGTTTCACAGATTAAATATGCTCCTACCTCCAGTAATTCAGAATTGTTGCAGCTGTATATGAATGACGGCAATCAGGTAATTGTCAATATTTCTAACTTAGCAGCTCAAATGAAGTATTACCCGCAAGTAGCTAAGGATATGAAGGAAAAAGGCGTCATCGACATGGAAGTGGGTATCTTTTCTTATCCTTACGAAAAGACCACTGACTCCAGTAGCGAGACAACAACGTCTTCAACTGAAGAAAGTTTGACACAACCGCAATCACAACAGTAAAAAAATCAAATAATTTTCAATACGTATTTCTAAATTCCGGTGATTTATGGTATCATTGATAGCAGTGAACAAATATGTAAATGATATAGCGCAAGGGGCTCAGTGCCCTGTTTCGTATATGGATTTATTTTGTAGGAGGGAATCCCATTCATGGCAAAAACGGGAATGTATGTAGGCCTTGATATCGGTACAACGTCGGTTAAAGTCGTTGTTGCCGAGTATGTAGAAAACCAAATGAATATTATTGGTGTCGGGAACGCCAAGTCTGAAGGGATCAACCGCGGGATTATCGTCGATATCGAAAAGACGGTTCAAGCAATCCAACGGGCTGTCCGCCAAGCTGAAGAGAAGGCCGGCATCCAAATTCGCAGCGTGAGTGTAGGAGTTCCTGCTAATCTGCTGGAAGTGGAAAGCTGTCAGGGCATGATTGCTGTCAACAATGATTCTAAAGAAATCACTGATGATGATGTCCGCAACGTTTCTTCTGCGGCATTGGTCCGCTCTGTGCCTCCTGAACGCCAAATCATCGGAATCCTGCCACAGGAATTCACGGTAGACGGATTTGAAGGTATCAAAGATCCTCGCGGGATGATTGGTGTTCGTCTGGAAATGTTCGGTGTTGTCTTTACCGGACCGAAGACCATCTTGCACAATATCCGCAAATGTGTTGAAAAAGCTGGTTTGACCATCAATGAAATGGTGATTACACCACTTGCCTTGACAGAAAGCATTCTCTCAGACGGTGAAAAAGACTTCGGTACTATCGTCATTGATATCGGTGGCGGCCAAACGACCACTGCTGTCATGCATGACAAGCAGCTGAAATTCACCCACGTTAATCAAGAAGGCGGCGAGTACGTCACGAAGGATGTATCGACAGTCTTGAATACTTCCTTCAATAATGCAGAAGCCTTGAAGATTAATTATGGCGATGCCTATCCTGAACGGACTTCTGCTAGTGAAGAGTTTCCGGTAGATGTTATTGGTAAATCCGAACCGGTGAAAATCGACGAACGCTATTTGTCTGAAATCATCGAAGCCCGCATGGAACAAATCTTCAATAAATCAAAAGAAGTTTTGGATGAAATCGATGCCTTGAGTCTTCCGGGAGGCGTGGTCCTTACCGGTGGTGCAGCCAGCCTGCCAGGTGTTGTAGACTTGGCACAAGAAATTTTTGATACAAATGTAAAACTGTATGTGCCAAATCATATGGGATTGCGTAATCCGGTCTTTACCAACGTAATCAGTATCGTAGACTATTCTGCTAATTTGAGTGAGGTTTATCACCTAGCTAAATCAGCCGTTACCGGTGAAAAGTCAACACCACAAGTCAAGCAAGAAGCAGTCGTTCCGCAAGAAGTACGTTATGAAGAATATGACGATGCGGTTGAAGAAGATTACACTGAACCAGAAGAAAAATCCGGTGAAAGCGTAAAAGACAAAGTAAAAGACTTCTTTTCCAATATTTTTGACTAATCTATCCGGGAGGAAACAGACATTATGGAATTCTCAATCGATAATAACATCAATGAAGGCGCCGTGATCAAAGTCATCGGTGTCGGCGGTGGCGGTGGCAATGCCATCAACCGCATGATCGAAGAAAACGTCAAGGGTGTCGAATTCATCGCAGCCAATACTGACGTTCAAGCATTAAAAAATTCAAAAGCAGAAACAGTGATTCAATTAGGACCAAAATATACTCGTGGTTTAGGTGCAGGTTCCCAACCAGAAGTTGGCGAAAAAGCAGCTGAAGAATCAGAAGAAGCAATCCGTGAAGCTTTAGACGGTGCAGATATGATCTTCATCACTGCCGGCATGGGTGGGGGTACCGGTACGGGTGCCGCTCCAATCGTTGCCAAAATTGCTAAAGATTTAGGTGCATTGACAGTTGGTGTCGTAACTAGACCTTTTACTTTTGAAGGACCAAAACGTGGCCGCTTTGCTGCGGAAGGAATCGCAAAATTAAAAGAAAATGTAGATACTTTGCTAATCATTTCCAACAACCGTTTGTTGGAAGTCGTAGACAAGAAGACACCGATGTTGGAAGCTTTCCGTGAAGCGGACAATGTCTTGCGTCAAGGTGTTCAAGGGATTTCCGATTTGATTACAGCACCGGGTTACGTAAACTTGGACTTTGCTGATGTGAAAACCGTTATGGAAAATCAAGGAACGGCCTTGATGGGTATCGGGGTTGCTTCTGGCGAAGACCGTGTAATCGAAGCAACGAAGAAAGCTATTTCTTCACCATTGTTGGAAACTTCAATCGATGGTGCAGAACAAGTGCTGTTGAACATCACAGGTGGTTTGGACATGACTTTATTTGAAGCACAAGATGCATCTGATATCGTGGCAAATGCTGCGACTGGTGATGTAAACATTATCTTGGGTACTTCAATCAATGAAGAACTTGGTGATGAAATTCGCGTGACAGTAATCGCTACCGGAATTGATCCAACAAAAAAAGAAAATAAGACCCGCACGACTCGCCAAAGCCAAATCCACAGCATTCCGCAAAAACCAGTCTTGGATATGGAACAGGCAAAACCGAGCCAACCGGAAGACGATAATGCATTCGGTGACTGGGACATCCGTAAAGAACAAACTGTTCGCCCTAAAGTGGATGACACCCAATTTGAAACCATCGAAAAGAAAGATTTTGAAACATTCAATCGTGATGAAGTAAAATCAAATGACGATGACGAATTGAGCACACCGCCGTTCTTCCGTCGCAAACGATAACATGGAGGCAGAGCACATGATTTCTGAGAACTTGCGGGAGGTCCGACAAGAGATACAGAAGTCCTGTGCTCTTGTTTCACGTTCTGAAGAGGATGTCACATTGGTTGCAGTGACCAAGTCGGTTGATGCTGGTGCAACCAAGGCGATTGTTGCTGCCGGAGTTTTTCATTTGGCAGAGAATCGCGCCGATAAATTCTTATTAAAAAAACAACTTTTTTTAGATTTTCCGGAAATCCAATGGCATTTTATTGGTAATTTGCAGCGGAGAAAGGTAAAATCTATAGTAAATGAAATTGATTTTCTGCATTCTTTAGATAACTTAAAATTGGCTGAAGAGATTCAAAAAAGGGTCAATAAAGTGCTGAAGTGTTTTGTGGAGGTCAATGTTTCGGGAGAAGCTTCCAAACAAGGCATCTCTCCGGAAGAACTTGCGGATTTCATTGCCAAGTTGGCTGCCTATGACAAAATCAAAGTCGTGGGATTAATGACGATGGCCCCGGCTATGGCAACTGTGCCTGAGCAGCATCAGCTGTTTCGACGATTGCGAGAACTGCGGGATGAAATCCACAATCAGAAGCTCTCTTGGGCCCCATGTACAGAACTCAGTATGGGGATGTCCCATGACTACCAAGCGGCGATTCAAGAAGGTGCGACATTTGTACGAATCGGTACCGTACTGTTCAAAGAGTAGCTTCATCTAAAGGTCGGTGTGGTTACCGAACTTTTTTTCAAAACAGTAGCGTGTCGTGTTGGGATACGATGAACTTAAAAGGAGGAAACCAAAGTGAACTTTTTACGTAAAGCCGCTGATTTTTTTGGTCTTTCTGATGAAGAAGCCTTTGAATACGAGGTAGCATCGGCAGCTGTTGAAACAACTGAAAAAGCAGTTGCTGAACCAGCTGCGTCAATGCCGCAAAAGAAAGTCAAAGTTAGTGAGAATCAACAGTACCAAATACCATCAGAAACTGTTGCACCGGTACAGGAAGAAAAAGTTGTGTCGATCCACCAGCCTAGCCGTGTACAAAATGTCAAACGTAACCCCAGCCGCAGCCGTAGTGAAAGTCTGGCTGCTGCCGGAAAAATCACCATTTTGGAACCTCGTAACTACAATGAGATCCAAACAATTGCTAAGCGTTTGTTGAATGGTGAAGCAGTTTTGATTAATTTCCATAAAGTGGAAGAAGACCAGGCACGACGAATCGTTGATTTTCTGACAGGTACAGTCTATGCCCAAGATGGCGATATCAAACGGGTGGGAGACGAAATCTTCCTATGCACACCAAAAGATGTCGAAATCGAGGGTGCCGCTTCTTTGTATGGCGAGGCAGCCGATGTATTTGAAGTCTGATTTAGGAGGAAATGACCATCATATTCAATCTGTTGAACTTATTTATACAGGCTGTTGATCTTTATTCGATGATTTTGGTTATCTATGCACTGTTGTCTTGGATGCCTGGAGGTTATGAATCAGGTATCGGACGGTTTTTGGCCAAAATCTGTGAGCCGTTTTTAAACTTATTTCGCAAGTTGCCATTGACTTTTGGTCCGGTGGATTTCAGTATTATGGCCGCGATTTTGGTTTTGAACTTGGGGGGACGGCTGATTTATCAGCTGCTGTGGAATCTGGCTGTTCGTGTTCTTTACGGCGGCTGATCGTGAAAATGAAAGAGAAAGGGGTGATTTTCTTTGAATGCAAATGTGTATCAGCACTTTCGCAATGAAGAACGCCCCTTTATTGATTTGGTGGCAGATTGGGTTGAGCAGGTGCAGATGCAATATGCACCTTATCTAACCGATTTTTTGGATCCTAGACAAGCGTATATCACAGAGACATTGATCCGTCAGGAAAGCGACCTTAAGTTTAGGTTTTACGGCGGCTATCAGGCAGCTGAACGGAGGCGCTGTCTCATTTATCCTGATTATTACGAACCAAATGAAGAAGAATTCGATATTCAGCTGTTTGAGATCAATTATCCTACCAAGTTTGCAACATTAGGCCATGGTCGTGTATTGGGAACATTGATGGGAACCGGCGTCAAGCGGGAATATTTCGGTGACATCATTAGTGACGGGGAAACTTGGCAATTCTTTGTAGCAAAAGAGGTAGCCTCTTATGTTCAGCTGCAGGTAGATAAGATCGGCAAAATTTCGGTGCGTTTAGAAGAACGGCCGTATACAGCAATTATTCGACCTTTGGATGCTTGGACTGCCGAGAAAGAAACCGTCAGCTCACTTCGTTTGGATACCGTGATTTCCAGTGTTTACAATATTTCTCGTCAACGTTCAAAACAGCTTATCGAATCTGGAAAAATCAAGGTCAACTGGACTGAGGAGACTCGCCCAGATTTTATGTTGGATTTGTTGGATATCGTCTCAATCCGAGGATTTGGTCGCATCCAGATTCAAGATATCGAAGGTGTGACTAAGAAAGAAAAGATCCGTCTCTCCCTAGGGGTTTTGCGGAAATAAAGAGCAAACAACTAACTAACGATAAAGGTGGTAATAACTATGGCATTAACTCCATTAGATATCAATAACAAGAGTTTTTCCGTGAAAATGCGGGGCTACAGTCAAGATGAAGTCGATGATTTTCTAGACTTGGTCGGACGGGATTATGAAACAGCCGTTCAAAAAAATCGTGAGATGGAAAAAGCGCTAAAACACGCTGAAGAAAAGTTGGAATATTTCAATGAGTTGAAAGATGCATTGAACCAATCCATCATCGTGGCCCAAGATACAGCGGACAAAGTCAAAACATCTGCCAGCAAGGAGTCTGAAGTGATCATCACATCGGCTCAAAATAAAGCGGACGAAATGGTGGCTACTGCTGAAAAACGCGCCCACGAATTGACGACAGCGGCGGAGGCAAAAGCGAAGGAAATCTTGAACGATGCAACAGTCAATGCCCGTCAGTTGGCGACAGAAACCAATGATTTGAAGACCAAGACCCGCGTCTTCCATCAAAATCTATCACTGATGTTGCAATCCCAATTGGAGCAGGTGAAGAGTCCGGAATGGGATGAAATCTTGAAACCATTCTCCAGCTATGTGCAGGACGGCCATGAAGTATTCAAGGAACTGGTGGCAAAAGACCTTGACAATAGCGATGACTCTGAAGTAAACTCGGATTCAGAACCGACTGCAAGTGGCGTTGAAGTTGTAGAAGCTTCTGAAAAAGTGGTTGCTGTTCCTAAACCGGAAGACAAAGAACCTATCAAAGTCAATACTTTGGATGATGCCAAAGAATTGTTGAACAAGATTGAAGAAAAAAACTAGAGTAAAACAGAAAAGTCGCAGGTAACTTTTCAGCGAGCCGGAGAGAGGTGAGAGTCCGGTAAAGCACTGTCTGCGAAAAGATCCTTTACTTTGAGGTGTGGCTGAAATGACAGTAAGCTGCAACGGGTGATGACGTTATCCATCAACGAGAGACTGTTTTTAGCAGTCTGAATTCGGGTGGTACCACGACACGTTCGTCCCTTTTGGGATAAACGTGTCTTTTTTTATCTGCTGTGTCAATAGCAGCTTTTGTTTTGCAACAGGATTTAGTAAGTATCGCTGTTTTAAACAGCAAAAAATAAAAAGGAGCGACCATACATGAAAATGAAGGAAACCCTGCATTTAGGGAAAACTGAATTTCCGATGCGCGGCAATTTGCCGACACGGGAAGCCGATTGGCAGAAAGAATGGGAAGATGCCAAGATTTATGAACGCCGGCAAGAGCTGAATGAAGGGAAACCATCATTTATTCTCCATGACGGCCCTCCTTATGCCAACGGAAATATCCATATCGGTCACGCATTGAATAAGGTTTCAAAGGATATTATCGTTCGTTCAAAATCCATGTCCGGTTTTCGAGCACCTTATGTTCCCGGCTGGGATACTCATGGATTGCCTATCGAACAGGTTTTGACCAATAAAGGCATCAAACGTAAAGAAATGACGATGGCAGAATATCGAGAAAAATGTAAAGAGTACGCCTTGTCACAAGTGGATACGCAACGAAACGATTTCAAACGCTTAGGTGTTGCTGGTGATTGGGACCATCCCTATATCACATTAGAGCCTGAATATGAAGCGGCAGAAATCCGTGTCTTCGGTAAAATGGCAGAAAAAGGCTATATCTATAAAGGGTTGAAACCAATTTATTGGTCACCTTCTTCGGAATCGTCTTTGGCGGAAGCTGAGATTGAATACAAAGATGTGAAATCACCTTCTATCTATGTTGCGTTCCAAGTTGTTGACGGAAAAGAACTGTTAGATTCGGACACCTCCTTTGTAATTTGGACAACTACGCCATGGACGCTGCCGGCAAACCTGGGGATTTCAGCAAATCCTGACTTTGTCTATGTTCAGATTCAAGCAGACGGTCGTAAATTTGTCGTGGCGAAAGATTTGTTGGAAACTGTAAAAGCAGCTATTGGCTGGGAAAATGTTGAAGTGCTGCAAGAATTTCCGGGAAGTGCTCTGGAATACATGACAGCAAAACATCCGTTTTATGATCGGACATCACTGGTACTCCTTGGAGACCATGTTACCTTGGACGCTGGTACTGGTTTGGTTCATACTGCTCCAGGACACGGGGAAGACGACTACATTGTCGGTAAAAAATACGGTTTGGACGTCTTGTCTCCAGTAGATTCCCGTGGGGTATTTACAGATGAAGCACCGGGCTTTGAAGGAATTTTCTATGACAAAGCCAATCCAATGGTTACCCAATTGTTGGAAGAAAAAGGTGCCTTGCTGAAGTTGGATTTCTTTACCCACAGTTATCCTCATGACTGGCGGACGAAAAAACCGGTTATTTACCGTGCCACACCGCAATGGTTTGCATCAATTGACAAGTTCCGTCAAGACATCTTGGATGAAGTTGAAAAAGTTGATTGGATTATTCCTTGGGGGAAAACTCGTCTTTATAACATGATCCGCGACCGGGGAGACTGGGTAATTTCTCGTCAACGGGCTTGGGGCGTACCATTACCAATCTTTTATGCTGAAAATGGAGAAGCAATCCTGACACCGGAAACTACTGAACACGTAGCCGCATTGTTTGCAGAACACGGCTCAAATATCTGGTTTGAACGTGAAGCCAAAGAGTTGCTGCCGGCTGGATTCACTCATCCGGGTTCACCGAATGGAGAATTTACGAAAGAAACTGACATCATGGACGTATGGTTTGATTCCGGTTCATCTCATGAGGCTGTTTTGCGTCAGCGACCAGAACTCAGCTTCCCGGCTGACATGTATCTGGAAGGTTCTGACCAATACCGAGGCTGGTTTAACTCTTCCATCACAACGAGTGTGGCTATTAACGGCGTTGCTCCTTACAAAGCGGTGTTGTCTCAAGGCTTTACCTTGGATGGAGAAGGACGCAAGATGAGTAAGTCACTGGGGAATACCATTGCCCCAGAGAAAGTCATCAAACAAATGGGAGCTGATATCCTGCGTTTGTGGGTAGCCAGTGTTGATACAGAGGCAGATGTGCGGGTGTCTATGGATATCTTGAATCAAGTATCGGAGGTTTATCGCAAAATCCGTAATACAATGCGCTTTTTGCTGGCTAATACCAATGATTTCAATCCGGCTAAAGACACGGTGGCTTATGAAGAGTTGCGCTCGGTAGACAAATACATGATGGTGCGCTTGAATGAAACCATTAAGGAAATCCGGGAAAATGGTTACGATAAGTATGATTTCTTGACCATTTACAAGACAGTTATGAATTTCATGACCACCGATTTGTCCTCCTTCTATTTGGACTTTGCAAAAGATGTGGTTTATATTGAAGCAGAAAATGACGCCCAACGTCGCTGTATGCAGACAGTCTTTTACCAAACAGCTGTCGCATTAACCAAACTGTTGACCCCAATCATTCCCCATACAGCAGAAGAAATCTGGAAACAGTTGAAAGAAGAAGAAGACTACGTCCAATTGGCCGAATTCCCAGGCTATGAAGAATTTCCGAACCAAGAAGAGCTGCTAGATACTTGGTCAGCCTTTATGGACTTTCGTGACAAGGTACTCAAGGCACTGGAAGAAGCGCGTAATGCCAAACTAATCGGGAAATCGCTGGAAGCTAAGCTGACGGTATATCCTAACGAACAAGCAGCTGTTTTGCTGAAAGCTGTCGATAGTGATCTGGCACAATTGTTGATTGTTTCTCCAGATTACTTGGAAATCAAAGACGCTGGCGCACAAGTTCCTGCTGAGGCTCAGGTCTTTGAAGATGTTGCGATCTTGGTAGAAAAAGCAGAAGGCGAAGTTTGTGAACGTTGTCGTCAAGTTCGTGAAGATGTCGGTACCGATGAAAAACTGCCAACATTGTGCGGTCGCTGTGCTCATATCGTCGAAGAAAACTTTCCTGAAGCTGTTACAGAAGGTTTTGAAACTAAATAAGTTTAACCGGTAAACAGTCGCTTTGAAACATGAGAGCTTTTACCAACCCAAACAAGCAGTCCGCCTTTTTAAGAAAAGGGGACTGCTTGTTTTTATGGTTTTCTAAAACGAAATTGTTATATTATTAGTTATAGAATAATGTTTGAAGTGTGAAAATCAGCGCCTTTGATTTTGAGAGTTGCAAATGAGGATTGTTTTCAACAAAAAAAGTGTTTCAGAACAAAAATGACTTTTCTAACATGGATTGTTAGTAAACTACCTATATTTGGCGTAAGAATGTCGCGAAATTAGGAAATAAATCCGAACGATGGCGGCAGTTTTATTTTGAAAGCATCTGAAAACTATTTACATGTTTTGCAAAACAATGTAAACTATTGGAAATTAGAATTTTCAGACTATTACTACAAAGAGGTGTGAGGATGAATCAAAAACTGTCAAAAGAAAACCTGATGTATGATCCTTCTTTTGAAAAGGATGCCTGTGGAATGGGTTTTATCGCGCAAAAGGACGGGATTGCCTCCCACCTTTTAGTAAAGCGGGCACTGACAATGTTAGAGCGGATGAATCATCGTGGGGGCACTGGAGCAGAACCGGATACCGGAGACGGCGCGGGGATCCTGATGGCCTTGTCAGATAACTTCTTCCAGCATAAAGCCAGTGAAGCGGGTGTTTTTTTACCTGAGCAGGGAAATTACGGGGTAGGGATGCTGTTTCTACCTAAAGAGGAAAAGAAGAAAGAACAATTGACTAAAGCGCTGGTGCATGACATTTTCTCAGCGGGGTTTGACGTGCTTTGGACCCGGGATGTTCCTTACAATTTTTACAACTGTGGGCCGGGAGCACAAGCTGTGATGCCAAGTTTTTTGCAGATTTTTGTGGAAAAACCGCTGGACATCAAAAAAGGACGAGAGTTTGAAGATCAGCTTTTCCGGCTGCGTCGCAAATTGGAGAAATCTTACGATGCTGCAGAAGTTTCTATCTGTAGCCTTTCTTCTAAAACAATCGTCTATAAAGGGATGCTCCACGCGTATCAGGTAGGAGAATTTTTCCCGGATTTACAGGATCCTGAGATGACTACCAGTATTGCGCTGACCCATTCACGATTTTCCACCAATACTTTTCCCAGCTGGGATCGCGCGCAGCCCTTTCGTTTTTTGGCACACAACGGTGAAATCAATACTTTGCGGGGTGCCGAAAACTGGATGCACAGCCACAAGATCGAGGTTTACAATGAAGACAATTCAGATTCTGCCAAGCTGGAGAACTGTCTGGAATATCTTTATAGAAATGGGCGAGATATTCCCCATGCCTTGATGATGCTGGTACCAGAAGCTTGGTCAGAAGAAGCTAATTTATCGGCTGAGTTGAAGGCTTTTAATGAATACAATGCCAGCTTTATGACGCCGTGGGATGGCCCGGCTGCTTTGTGTTTTACAGACGGTGAGATTGTAGGGGCGGCTTTGGATCGTAATGGTTTACGACCGTCTCGTTACTCCATTACGAAGGATGGCTTTATCATTGTCGCCTCTGAATCTGGAGTAGTGGATCTGGCACCTTCTCAGGTCATTGAAAAAGGAGTCTTGGGACCAGCCAATATCTTTTTGGTGGACACTCGCAATGGTAAGATTTTTCGTAATGAAGAAATCAAGCATAAATATGCCAAGGCTAAACCTTATCAGAAGTGGTTGAATAAAAATCGTTTGGAACTGCAGGAACTGGTTGAAACGTTTCCGATCAAGCAAGACTTTAATGAGTCAGAACGGAATCGATTGTGGAAGCTAAATGGCTACACCGAGGAAATTTTACGTACGGTAATTGCCCCGATGGCGGAAAAAGGGGAGGAACCGGTGATTTCCATGGGGTATGACTCACCGCTAGCTGTCCTCAGCGACAAACCGCAATCATTGTTTACCTACTTCAAGCAACAGTTTGCCCAAGTCACCAATCCTCCTATTGATGCGATTCGTGAAAAAATGGTAATCGGAACCGAACTATTCCTGGGTCGGGATGGTGATATTCGTAAAGATACTGCAGACAACTGCTGCAAGCTGAAAGTCGCCAATCCGATTTTATCCACGACTGATTTTGAAAAAATGTTGGCAGTGGATCGTGGCAAACAGAAGACCAGCTGTCAGTCCTTGCTGTATCAGATGGATCCAGATAATCCGAATGCATTGCAACAAGCTCTCGAAATGCTATTCAAGGAGGCAGAAGCTAAAGTTGATGCCGGTGCTACAATTTTAGTATTGAGTGACCGTGACCGCAGTGAAGGGCAGTTGGCGATTCCAATCCTTTTGGCAGTCAGTGGGCTGCATAATTACTTGGTGAAGCAAGGCAAAGGGGCGCTGGCTTCTATCGTGGTGGATTCAGCAGAAGTCTGTGAAGTCCATCATTTTGCGATGCTGATTGGTTATGGTGCAAGCGCCATCCATCCGTATTTGGCCTATGCTTCACTGACGGCGTATGGCTTATCCGATAAGGCAGAAAACTATCGGAAGGCTTGTGAAAAAGGGCTCGTAAAAGTGATGAGCCGAATGGGGATTTCGACGGTTGCTGGCTACCATGGGGCGCAGCTGTTTGAAGCAGTCGGCATTTCAGCGACGGTGGTTGATCAATACTTCACCGGAACAGCTTCACGAATTGGTGGACTGAACTTACAGCAAATCGAAGCCGAATATATGGCACGTTATCAGGAAGCATATGGTCCCCACAGCAATGATTATCTGCCTTCTGGTGGCAGCTTCCAATACAAAGCCGACGGTGAACATCATCTGTTCAACCCAAAGACGATTTATAACTTCCAAAAAGCGGTCCGCTCCGGTGATTATGGCCTGTATAAAGAATATGCCGCAGCCATGAATGAAGAAGCCTTGGCAACGCCGACAACTTTACGGGCAATGTGGGAATTCACAGCAGAACGTCCAAGTATTCCGCTAGCAGAAGTCGAGCCAGCTGAGCGCATCGTGAAACGATTCAAAGTAGGTGCCATGTCTTACGGTTCCCTCAGTGAAGAAGCACATAAATGTCTGGCTGAAGCAATGAACTCGATTGGTGCAAAATCCAACTCTGGTGAAGGCGGTGAAAACCGTGATCGCTTTAAACCAACACCTGACGGACGCAATTTCAACAGTAAGATTAAACAGGTGGCTTCCGGACGTTTTGGTGTTAACGCCGAGTACTTGATGAGTGCAGAAGAGCTGCAGATCAAAGTCGCTCAAGGGGCAAAGCCCGGAGAAGGCGGGCAACTTCCCGGCAACAAAGTTTTTCCGTGGGTAGCGGAGATCCGTGGTTCCACACCGGGAGTTCGCTTGATTTCACCACCGCCTCATCATGACATTTATTCTATTGAGGATCTGGCACAGCTGATTTACGATTTAAAGGCGATCAATCCTTATGCTCGCATCAACGTCAAGCTGGTGTCTTCCACTGGTGTGGGTACGATTGCTACCGGTGTTGTTAAAGCCGGTGCCGACGTGGTAGTAATTTCCGGATATGACGGTGGTACTGGGGCTTCACCTCGTAATTCTGTAAGGGATGCCGGCCTGCCTCTTGAAATGGGTCTGGCAGAGGCTCACCAAACCTTGGCGCTGAACGATTTACGTCAGCGTATGACCTTAGAAACTGATGGGAAGCTGATGACCGGTCGGGATATCGCCATAGCGACACTTTTAGGTGCGGAAGAATACAGCTTTGCTTCATTGGCTCTAGTGGCAATTGGCTGTGTTATGATGCGAGTTTGCAGCTTGAATACTTGTCCTGTAGGAGTAGCTACCCAAAATCCAGCCTTGCGGAAATTCTTCGTGGGTAAGCCAGAGCACGTGGTGAATATGATGCTGTTTTTGGCGGAAGATTTGCGGGAAATCATGGCTGAACTGGGTTTCAAAACTATCGATGAAATGGTGGGACATACCGAAGTCTTGACGACCCGCTTTGTAGCTAAAGGCAAGGCGAAGTCATTGGATTTTTCAAAAATGCTGGGAACTACTATTGGAATTCAACGAAAAACAGTGGATCCCTTCTTGGAAAAACGACAGTGGCCGCTATTGGACGACTATGGGCAGGCGGCTATTGAGAATGCTCAGCCGGTGACGGTCACAGAAACAATCAATAACGTAAAACGCTCTGTCGGTGCTCGCATGGGTGGATGGATTGCGGAACGTTTCGGTAATTATTCACTGACTCCGGGATTACTAAATTACACCTATACAGGAATTGCTGGGCAGAGTTTTGGTGCCTTTACAACACAAGGAATGGAATTGAAGCTGATTGGTGAAGCAAATGATTACGTCGCCAAAGGACTCAGCGGTGGGCGCTTGATTATTATACCTCCAGAAGATGCTGCCTATGATGTGGAACAATCACCAATCGTCGGCAATGTTGCCTGCTTCGGTGCCAACAAAGGTGAAGGGTATTTCCGCGGACTGGCGGGGGAACGATTCTGTGTACGAAACAGTGGGGCCAAGGTGGTTGTTGAAGGCGTTGGTGATAATGGCTGTGAATACATGACCGGTGGCGTCGCCGTGATTCTCGGCAAGACCGGCCGTAATTTTGCTGCCGGTATGAGTGGTGGTGTCGCCTATGTTTACGATCCTGAGGGAGTTTTCCCCAGCAAGTGCAATCTGGAGATGGTGGACCTGTTTTCAGTTGGAGACTGTGGCGATGACAGTATCTTGAAAGAAATGGTGGAGAATCATTTTGCCTTTACCGGCTCATTGAAAGCAAAGCAGCTCTTGCAAGAGTGGGAGAGTACAGTTGGTCAATTTGTGAAAGTCTATCCACGAGAATACCATGCGGTGAATGATGCATTGGCTGAGTTTGCTGCCGAAGGAATTGCTGGTGCTGAATTAGTGAATCGCGCCTTTGAAAAAGTCGTTGGACAACAGGCTGTTCCGGTAGTTGCTGCAATGGGAAAGGAGGGGGTCTAAATGGCTGATCCATTCGGTTTTATGAAATATCCCCGTAAAGATAATCCGTATCGGGACGTAGCAGAGCGTATTACAGATTGGCATGAACTACAAGTCCCATTATCGGCAGAAGAACGACAAAAACAAGCCGCCCGCTGCATGAATTGTGGGATTCCATTTTGTCATGCCGGTACCTTTTACGGCGAGCAGCGGGCCGCATCAGGCTGTCCCAATGACAACCTGATCCCTGAATGGAACGATTTGTTGTACCAGGGATTGGAGCAAGCCGCATTCGAACGTTTGGCTCGAACCAACCCTTTACCTGAGATGACCGGCAGAGTCTGTCCCGCCCCATGTGAAAAGGGCTGTACCGAGTCTTTAAACGGCGATGGAGTTACCATTCATGACAACGAGCGCTACATCATCGACACTGCTTTTGAAAAGGGCTGGGTCAAAGCTAGCGGCGAGCCAGTGGAACGGACTGGCTTCAAAGTCGCTATTGTTGGTTCAGGCCCGGCTGGACTGTCTGCCGCATGGCGGTTGAATCAGTTGGGACATTTAGTGACAGTTTATGAACGCAGTGACCGCTTTGGTGGCCTATTGATGTATGGTATCCCGAATATGAAGCTGGATAAAGATATCCTGCAGCGGCGGATTGATTTAATGGTCGAGTTGGGCATCACTTTTGTTGCAGATACCGAAGTCGGCGTGGATGTGACCGTCAAAGAGCTTTCCGAAACGTTTGATCGGATTATCTTATGTACTGGAGCTGGTGTTCCACGAGATTTGGCAGTGACCGGTCGCCATTTGCAAGGAATTCAGTTTGCTGTGGACTATCTGACAGAAGCTACCAAAGACGTCTTGAAGCATGGCAAAGATGCCACTTCGAAAAAATTGGCGGGTAAGCATGTGGTTGTCATCGGCGGTGGTGATACCGGCAATGATTGTGTTGGAGCTGCTATTCGACAAGGAGCAAGTTCAGTCAAGCAATTGGAAATCACACCAGCATTACCTGAAGACCGACCGACAACTAATCCTTGGCCAGAGTATCCTTTTGTGGCAAAACTAGGCTATGGACAAGAAGAAGCCGCCTTTGTCACTGGAGAGGCAGTTTCTCGCTACAGTACGTCTACGACCGGATTTATCGGTGCTGAGCGGGGACAGGTGATTGCTGTCGAAACAGTGAGCGTCGGTACTGATTTTCAGCCGATAACAGGAACCGAACAAGTGCTAAAAGCAGATCTGGTCTTGCTGGCGATGGGCTTTACCGGCGCAGAGCAAGCGCTGTTCGATCGGTTTGAAATCAAAGAAATATATGATGATTACACCACCAATAATGAACGGGTGCTGGTGGCAGGCGATGCTAAGCGGGGACCAAGCCTTGTAATCTGGGGAATTCGCGAAGGTCGTAAAGCAGCAGAAAAAGTCGATGCCTCCTTAAGAGCATTGATCTATCAGTAAATAAAAGCGTACTAAGCTATTGGTTCCATGAAGACTGCAGGTCGAGTCAGAAATGACTAGATTCTGCAGTCTTTTTAGTGGCTTTTGAGTAAAGGAGAAAGTATAGTGCTCAAAGTAAGCCAGTATAGTATTCTTAGTTAAAAAGCAATCATTGCGGTGCAGTCAGGAGCAGGTTATGTCAAAAAAAGTAAGTAGAATTTTTTTCAGTATTTTTCTTTTGATTCTTCTCAGTCTGTTGTTTTTGATAGGAGTCCTGCACTTTACTCCTACCCCTTTGTTTAGATTAATTAATTTAGTCCCTTGGAATACTGTTCAAACAAAGCCTAGAGACTATTCAGCTATAGAAGAAGGGATAAAAGTTGAAAAAAATGTGAGTTATTCTAATGACTATCCAAAAAGCAGATTGGATATCTATTCTCCAAAAGAAATGAAAGAAAAGCTGCCAGTGATCATTTTCATTCACGGGGGTGGTTTTTTTAAAGGAGAAAAAGAAATGGCCCGATTTTTTGGCCCAACTCTAGCCAACAGTCACTATGTGTTCGTTAGTGTGGATTACAATCTTGCGCCAGATTCGACAATTTTTGATCAGGTGAAACAGATAAATGAGGCCCTTCATTTTATTGTCTATGATGGTGAGAAATATGGGATGGATAGTAAAAAGATCAATTTATCAGGCTCTTCTGCAGGCGGATTTTTAGCATTACAGCTTTTGTCTGCTTATCATGATGAGTCCTACGGGAAAACATTAGGAATCCAGCCAATCAATGACTTGAGCCTTCGAAGTCTACTGCTTTACAGTAGTGTTTATGACTTATCGAAATTTCAACAGCCCAATCAAAATAAACTGGTGGACTACTTGATGACAAAGACTGGTTGGGGAATAACCGGGGAAAAGAACTGGCGAGCAGATGCCTCACTTGGACGAAAATTAAACCTAAACAACTTCATCAGCGAAGATTTTCCACCAATCTTTATTACTGATGGAAACTACCAAACCTTTACCACGCAAGCAAAAGAGTATGCTGACAACCTGAAAAAAACCGGAAACAATGTAGAGACACTTTTTTTTGATTCGAATGAGCAAATTGGTCACGGTTATCAACTAAAAATGGACACTGTTGCGTCAGAGCAAGCAGTTAAAGCGTCTAGCCTATTTTTGGAAAAATGGAATAAATAAAAGACCGTATCATAAGCAACAGAAAACCTAATTGTTCCTCCCAACTTTAAAAATTGACAGGTTTTACGTAAACCAAAAAGACTCCGACAAAGGCTGACGCATGTCTTAGCCCTTGTCGGAGTCTTTTTCAATGAAATATAGTTGGAGGAATTAAAGCAGGCCGCGTTCCCGGTACCATTCATCAGGTTCCCAAATCCATTCAAAGCCGTCTTTTTCTACCAGCTCAAAGGCAGCATCCGGGCCCATCGTACCCGCAGCATAGTTAGGAAAATCAGGTTCAATATGGTCCCAGACGTGACGGATGGCGTCCACGATTCGCCAAGATTGAGCAACTTCATCCCAATGTGTGAAGTTGGTAGAATCCCCCTTCAGTGCGTCCAAAATCAAACGCTCATAGGCTTCGGGACTATTTTCTACAGCATCGGCACTGTTACGGTAATCCAACTTCACCGGTTGGGTATCGAAACCTTGGCCGATCTCTTTGCCGTTTAAAGTCAGGCTAAAGCCTTCAGTAGGCTGAATATAAATGGTCAGGATATTCGGTGGCAGTTGGCGTTCTTTGCAGTCGGCATTGATCTCCGCTTTGAATAAGTTCAACGGCACCTGCTTGAAGACGATGTTGATACGAGTTCCTTTTTCAGTTAGGCGCTTACCAGTACGAATATAAAAAGGAACTCCGGACCAGCGGAAATTATCAACAGTAAATTTACCTGCAACAAAGGTTTCTGTCACTGATTCTGGTGCTACGTTTGGTTCGTCACGATAGCCGGCAAAATCACTGCCATTGATACGGCCAGATTGGTATTGTCCACGAACAAAATTGGCTTTGACTTCTGCTTCGTTGTAGATACGAACCGCATTTAATGCTTTGATTTTCTCAGCCCGGATTTCGCTGTCAGAAAAAGCTGCAGGTGGTTCCATCAACAACAGCGAAAGAATCTGCAGGATATGGTTTTGGACCATGTCTTTTAAAGCACCGCTCTTGTCATAGTAGCCACCGCGGTCTTCTACGCCGAGGCTTTCTGCCAATGTAATCTGGACATTATCAATATAGCGATTGTTCCAGAGTGACTCAAAGATATTGTTGGCAAAACGAATGGCTGAGATATTCTGGATCATTTCTTTACCCAAGTAATGATCAATCCGGTAGATTTCATCTTCTGAAAATACTTCGCCGATTGCACGATTCAGCTGTGTCGCTGACTCTAAATCTGACCCAAAAGGCTTTTCAATGATGACGCGATGGAAGCCACTGGAATTCTTCATTCCATGTTCCTTCAGATGAGTAACAATGGTGCCAAAGAAGTTGGGGGACATTGCTAAATAATACAGTCGATTGCCGGATAGCTGATATTTTTGATCCAATTGGTCAGTCAACAGCTTTAAGGTGTCATAGTGAGCAGCATCCTGAACATCATGGGCTTGATAGTAAAAATGGCTGGCAAAGCTCTGGGCTTCTCCTGATGTTGGTTCAAGATCGGCGATGGCTTTCCGGACGATTTCACGATAATGTTCATCGCTCCATTCGCGGCGGGCAGTTCCGATTACGGCAAAGTTTTCCTGCAAGTCACCTTTGCGAAACAAGCGGAAGAGGGAAGGATAAAGTTTACGGAAAGCTAAATCTCCGGTAGCACCAAAGATAGTAAACAAAACGGGTCTGTTTTCAGGCATAACAGGGACATCTCCTTTATAATTGATCGACAAAAATCGTGCTGGCCGCTTTGTAGCTGACTTGGCGGCTACGACCATCTTCACCGACGATAGTAATCGGGCCTTCATAAGCAGCCACTTCCGAGATTTGACAAACATCACCAATCTTGATATCCAATGAAACGAGGTAATCAAGAAGTTCCCGCTCATCCAAAACCCGCGCAATCCGAATGTTGTCGTCTGCTTGGTAGTCTGCCAATGTCTTACGATCTTGTTCGTGGACAGTTTCATTTGCTTCAGGAATCATCCCGCCATGTGGGCAAAAACGGGGCTCGTTTAAATAATCGGAAAGCCGTTCTGCCAGTTTTTCTGAAGTCACATGCTCCAAAACTTCGGCGTCGTCGTGGACTTCATTCCAAGAGTAGCCCAAGTGTTCTACCAGGAAAACTTCCCATAAGCGATGCTTTCTGATCAACGTGCTGGCTGTCTGTAAGCCGGATGCAGTCAACTGAACGCCTTGATAGGCAGTGTGGGAGACCAATTCTTCTTTTACCAGTTTGGACAACATCTCGCTGACGGAAGCCGGCGCTACCGACAAACCTGCCACAATCTGCTTGTTGCTAACTTTTTGGCGGTCGCCTCCCAGTTCCAAGATAAGCTTCAAATAATCTTCACGATTAGGGGTCACAGGTCTCATTCCTTTCGTCGAATGCGTTAAAAATCATCAGTAAATAGGGCAAATACTCAGTGATACAGTAATTGAGAACTGTTCTCGTCAATTCTACCAAAAAATGTCGCCAGTTGCTATTTTTCCTTTTCAACCACTTCTCGAATCAGCCAAATTTTAGGTAGATCCCGAATGTTAGCGGCTCGCTTCTAGGAATGTGGAAAAAATAGGTCTTTACTGGAATTTTCTCATGTAAAAAGCCGAGGACACGGTTTAGCTCAGGGAAAGTAACCAGTTGGCGGTCTCCCGTGAGTGGTCCGTATTCTTCGGCTAGATAAAGCACTTCTTTGATAAGGTATTGCTAAATTCAATTAACGTCAGGTAGAAAATCGGCTCGCCCGATTATGCCCAGTCACCGTTACGGAAGACTGGAACCAAGGTGCCGTCTGCTTTGATTCCGTCGATATTCATCTGATCAGAACCTACCATAAAGTCTACATGGGTGTGGCTGCGATTCAAACCAGCAGCGTCTAATTCTTCCTCTGTCATTTCGGTGCCGCCTTGCAGGTTGAAAGCATAAGCAGAACCAAAGGCCAAGTGGTTGGAAGCATTTTCGTCAAACAAGGTGTTGAAGAAGATGATGCCAGATTGTGAAATAGGGGAAGGATCAGGAACCAACGCGACTTCGCCTAAGTGTTTTGCTCCCTCATCGGTATCCAACAGTTTTGCCAAGACATCTTGACCTTCTGCAGCAGAAAATTCAACAACTTTTCCGTCTTTAAACGTGAATTTCATTCCAGAAATGATATTGCCGGCGTAACTCAGTGGCTTGGTACTTGAAATGACACCATCTACACGGCGGCTATCGGGAGCAGTGAAGACTTCTTCTGTTGGCATATTGGCCATGAATTTTTCATTGCGGCTATTAAAACTGCCGGCACCTTCCCACAAATGGTTTTTTGGCAGACCGATAGTGATGTCCGTTCCCGGTGCCGTGTAGTGCAGTGCCGTGAATTGTTCTTTATTTAATTCGGCTGCTTTTGAAGCTAGTTTTTCATCGTGGGCTTTCCAGGCAGCAACAGGGTCATCGCTGTAGACGCGGGTGGTTTTAAAGATTTCATCCCAGAGTTTAGCTTGGGCATCTTCGGCGGAAAGTTCAGGGAAGACTTTTTGTGCCCAATCTTCGCCAGCTGCAGCTACGACTGTCCAACTGATTTTGTTGGCTTGGGTTGCTTGCCGGATATTTTTCAATGCTTTTCCGGAAGCTGCTTGGTATTTAGCTACCCGGTCGGTATCTGTTCCTGCCAAGGCATCTGGACTGGATGAAACAACGCTGATTCGACTAGCTCCTTTTGCAATCCAGTCATCGCCGCGATCAACGATGTATTGGGGGATGTCAGTCAAGCGGTCTTCCGCTGCATGCAGGAAAAATTCTTTGTTGATTTTGTCATCTGTCCATTGCAACACCACTTCCGCTGCTCCAAGTTCATAGGCCTTTTTAGTGATTAGGCGAGCCAAAGGAGCTTGGTCTACTGCAATCGATAACACAATCGTATGCCCTTTTTGCACATTGACGCCGACTTCTACGATCAATTGTGCGTATTTTTCTAAGTTTTTCATAAAGGTAGATTCAGTCATGATATCCCTCCGAAATAAATTATTATAAACAAAATTATGATAACATTGTGGCGCTGTTGGAACAACAATAAAGGACGCTGGCGTATTTTTTGTCAAAAAATTGGTAAGGTCTGTGTTAATAACGAATTATTTAAAGATTAAATGACGAAAATTCGAAACTGGTTTTGAGTTTAAAAAAAAAACATGATACAATAAAGACAGCTGAAATGTAAGCGATGTACATAACTTGTAGGGGAGAAAAAGTATGGCAAGAAAAAAGACAATAACAAGAGAGCAGATTTTGGATGCGGCTTATGCCGTTGTTTCAACTGAGGGATTTTCCCGCTTTACTGCTCGTAATATTGCAGCAAAAATGAACTGTTCTACGCAGCCAATCTACTTGGAGTTCAAGAACATGGAGGATCTGAAACGCGCATTGATCAAAAAGGTCCATGACTATTTGGCAACGGAAGTATTTCCAGTGGAACATACAGGGGAAAAGATTGTCGACTTGGCTTTAAATTACATCGGATTTGCGACTAAAGAACGTCGGTTGTACCGGGCGATGTATTTGGAAGAGTACGGTGGCGGTCGTGAGATGCAGGAGTTTTCTTATGCTTTCTATAAGAATTTGGTGCGCTCAGATCCAGATTTTAAAGACTTGACTGAAGACGAGATCGAATCACTCCACACTGGGACTTGGATTATTGCAACTGGGATTGCAGCATTGATGTCTTCAGGAATTATTAATCCTTCTGAGGAGCAAATTATTCGTCTGATGCAAGAAAGCATTCAAGGAATCCTAGATCGAAAAGAAACAATTGAGGTGTCTTGATTTCAAAATGAGCCGGCAACTTGAAGGTTGCCGGTTTTTTGTGGTATTTTGCTTGCACTATTTGAGTCAAGCTATTTTCAGTTAGATTGGTTTTAATGGAACTGTTAGTAAGAGCTGGCCTCCTTGCCGTGGGGAGTTGTTGAATGGCTCACAGCATTTTAAAAGACGTTTTTAAAAGACAATTTAAAAGAACTAATAGCCAGCTTGGTTATTTTTCCGCAAAATTGGCGCAAAAATCTTTCCTATGATAGAATAAGAACGATTTTATAAGAGGAGTCTGAACAGAATATGATAACATTAAAATCACCACGAGAAATTGAGACAATGAAAGAATCCGGTGCTCTTTTGGCTGATGTCCATAAACAGCTCCGCAGCTTTATCAAACCTGGTATCACCAGCTGGGATATCGAAGTGTTTGTCAGAGAGTATATCGAATCTCACGGAGGCATCGCCGCCCAGATTGGTTTTGAGGGCTACGAGTATGCCACTTGTTGCAGCATCAACACTGAAATCTGCCACGGTTTTCCTCGTAAGAAAGTATTGAAGAATGGCGATCTGATCAAAGTTGACATGTGTATCGACTTGAAAGGCGGCATTTCTGACTCCTGCTGGGCTTATGTAGTGGGGGAAAGTAACCCAGAGTTGGATCACTTAATGGCTGTTACTAAAAAGGCACTGTACCTGGGGATTGAGCAGGCGCAAGTCGGTAAGCGTATCGGGGATATCGGTCATGCTATCCAAACGTATGTAGAAGCCCAAGGACTGTCGGTTGTCCGTGATTTTATCGGCCATGGCGTAGGTCCAACAATTCATGAAGAACCCGCTGTTCCTCATTACGGTGAAGCAGGCAAAGGCTTGCGTTTGAAAGAAGGAATGGTCATCACGATCGAGCCGATGGTCAACACAGGAACCTGGAAAATGAAGATGGATCCGAATGGTTGGACGGCTTACACATTGGACGGCGGTTTGAGTTGCCAATACGAGCACACCATCGCTATCACTAAAGAGGGGCCAATGATCCTGACTTCCCAAGGTGAAGAAGGAACATATTGAGGGTTCAGCTCCTCGCAAAGCTGCACTGAACTTTGGAGGAGATCAATGAAACTGGTAGAAAAAATCAAAAATAACAAACGATTAATGACGCTTTTGACAATCAGCAAAGAGCGTTTTTCAGAAGCGGAATTGAGCAACAGCGGGGTAGTAGTTTCTTACTATCTGCTGTTGTCGCTGTTTCCGCTTTTGATTGCGGTAGGAAATATCCTGCCGTTTTTACATATCGACCCCAACGATGTGCTTCCCTACATCGAAAACATCATTCCTAAAGAAATCTACAGTTTTTTAGGACCTGCTATCACCAGCTTGCTGACGCAAGGTTCCGGCGGGCTTTTGTCGGTTTCGGCCTTGGCTACATTGTGGTCTGCCAGTCAGAGTATCAATGCGTTACAAGGCGCTTTGAACAAGGCCTATGGAGTCGATGGTCGGGATAACTTTATTGTGACTCGGGTGGTTTCGGTGGTCATCATCGTCTTTTTGTTTCTGGGAATCATCGGGGTAACACTGATTCTTGGTGTGGGTAAGAGTATTTTGGATGCCTTGCAGCCGATTTTTGGCTTCTCAGAAGGCATAATTGGTCTTTTTCAGACCCTCAAGTGGCCAGTGACTATTATCGCACTACTAGCGATTATGATGATTATCTACTGGTTGGTGCCCAACGCCAAAGTCACCTTCCGCTCGGCGTTTCCTGGCGCAGTGGTGGCGACAGTGGGTTGGATGCTATTAGGTCAGCTATTTGGCTTGTACACCCGCTTTTTTGCTTCCAAAGTCAGCGGCTATCAGATCATCGGGAGTTTTATTGTCTTGATGCTTTGGCTTAACTTGGCATCTACAATCATCTTGGCAGGTGGCATTTTGAATGCAGTCATCGAAGCTTATCGTTCCGGAGGAGAAGTAGCGGAGCGAAAAGGGCCTGTTTCAAAGCTCACCTCGAAAATCAGCAATAAGTTCAGCGAACATAGCGGCAATGATTCGGACAGCTAATAGTTCTTGCTTCGGCTTACAGGGAACTACTAATTACAGCCAAATCTGGTTACACTACTGTGTTGTTATATTGTTGAATATTCAGTCGTGAATCTGCGACAGACTATTTATCTACAGAAAGAGAGAAATCGACGTGCCTCATTTTGCCTTTAAATTCATCATTCAAATGTTCATCACGATGATCCTGTCATTGGTTTTGACCCCTTTAGTCAAGCTTCTCGCCTTTAAGATTGGTGCGGTAGATATGCCAAATGCTCGGCGAATCAATAAAAAGCCGATGCCTTCTGCCGGGGGCCTGAGTATCTTTTTGGCTTTTTCGATTTCGATGCTCTTTGGCTTTCAGGACATTCAATTGTACAAAGTCACGGGACCTATCGTATTAGGGGCGGCAATCGTTGTTTTGACAGGGTTAATTGATGATGTACGAGAACTAAAGCCTTGGCAAAAAACGCTGGGGATTACGTTGGCAGCCTTGGAAGCCTATTTCGTAGCTGGTATCCAGATGGACAGTATCAGCTTTCCTTTTTTCGGAAAGTTTGAACTAGGCTGGCTGAGTTTACCGGTAACGATTATTTGGATCCTCGCCTTGACCAACGCTGTCAATCTAATTGACGGCCTGGATGGGCTGGCTTCTGGTGTTTCCATCATCGGCTTGTCAACGATTGGGATTATTTCCTTTTTCTTCTTGTTGCCAGACGCCAGCTTGGTAACGACCATTATTATCTTTACGCTGGTGGCCGCAATTTTGGGCTTTTTCCCTTACAATTTCTATCCGGCAACGATCTATCTGGGGGACACAGGTGCGCTTTTTCTCGGCTATATGATCTCTATTGTCTCCATGTCCGGTTTGAAAAATGCTACTTTTATCTCAATCTTGACGCCGATGCTGATTTTAGGGGTACCGATTACAGATACTGTTTACGCCATGATTCGTCGCAAGTTCAATAAACAGAAAATCTCTTCCGCAGATAAAATGCACCTGCACCACCGTTTAATTTCCTTGGGCTTTACCCATCGCGGGGCAGTTTTAACCATCTATGCGCTGGCGTTGGTCTTTTCGTTTATAGCTTTGTTGATGAATTACGCCAGCACGCAAGCCATGATCTTATTGATTATTTGCACTGTTATTGGACTGGAATTATTTATTGAACTGATTGGACTAGTTGGTGAAAATCGACAGCCTTTGATGAAGGCGCTGAAGTTTTTAGGAAATCGCAGTTATCGCCAACATGTGATGCATCGGGAGGAAACAGCTGAGGACCAAGAGCAGACAGAAAACCACGATACCCAACAGCTAAAGGATCAGGAGCCTGGGATTTCTAAACCAGGCAGCTCTGATGATAAGGACCATGAGCCTGACAAGCAATAAAAGGGGCTTCTAAAAGGAGTCATCACCTTAGAAAAGATAGCTTAAAATCGAGGATTGATACACTACTTTAAAGCTTCCGCTATTTTGCGGAGGCTTTTTTCAATGTAGGGGACGACGGTTATTCATGTTGGTCTTCTAAAGAAGTTCGCTTTGTTTCTCAACTCGATACTACATTCTCCTAGAATTGTGAAGTTCATGGATGAAAGTCCTTTTTTTCGTCCCTTTTTCAGTCTAACAATGATACAATAGCAACTGATTTGACAGAAAAGACGCTGGCAATTTTGCCCGTTTGAAATTTTTATCTGTCTTGAATGGAGGAATCAGCTTTGGAAGCTGCACAGACTGACCTCAGTTTGAATAATATTAGTTACCGAACCGAAGAGAAGACGATTTTATCAGAGATTTCGCTGGGCCTTGCTTCTGGAGAAATTTATACCTTGATTGGCCCATCTGGAGCTGGCAAGACGACTTTGCTGCGGCTGTTGGCAGGCTTATTACAGCCGACAACTGGCAGCTTGGAGTTGGGAGGCAATCCTTATGACCCCCGGCAACACCGTATTGCACTCGTACCCCAGGATTACGGTTTACTGCCGTGGCAGACTGCTTGGCAGGCTGTGACGGAAGCTGCAAAAATCAGTCGCCAGACCAAAAAACTCTCTCTTACTGAGGAAGAAGATATCCGTCAGCTGTTTCGAGACATGGAATTGGAGTCCGAAAGTCGTCGCTATCCTGGACAGTTGAGTGGTGGCCAAAAGCAACGAGTAGCGATTGCTCGGGCTTTTGCCTGCGACAGTCAACTGCTTTTGATGGATGAACCCTTTTCTGCTTTGGATGCTTTAACGCGAGACAAAGCTCAAAATTTGTTTATCAAAAACTGGTTGAAACGGCCCACGCGAACCTTGTTTATTACCCACGATGTCACCGAAGCCCTCCTAGTGGGGCACCGGGTAATCGTTATGGCTAAAGAACCTGGCCGAATCAAAGAAATCATGACTTCTCCTTTGACTGACAAAGAAAATTTGGAGCATGCCCGCCAGTCACAAGAGCTGTTTGCGGCGGCAACCTATCTAAGGGGGCAGCTGTTATGAAAAAGAAAATTATGACTCGTTATCGTACCTCTTTTGGGTTTGTCGCAGCACTTTGTTTTTTATTTGGCATCTGGCTGATTGCCAGTCTGTTAGTTCAAAAAACGGTCCTGCCATCGCCAATCACGGTTTTGGAAAAGTTGCCGTTGCTGTTCTCCAAAGGAATGCTGCAGCATGTGACTGCCAGTCTGTATCGAATTGCTATAGGAATGGGAGTGGCTGTTTTATTGGGGTTCTTGCTGGGCTTGCTGATGGGGAGCCTTCCTAGATGGCAAAGTTTCTTCTCGCCTTTAATCTATTTGACTTACCCGATTCCCAAAATGGCACTGTTGCCTATTGTAATGCTATTGGGGGGCTTGGGGGATCTTTCGAAGATCATCATGATTGTCTTAATTGTAACTCCTCAGGTACTGGTTGCCGTGCGAGATGCGGTGCTGGAAATTCCGGCACATTATTACGATGTGTATCGGTGTATCGGTGGCAAAAAGAGCAAACTGTTCTACAAGATTACCCTGCCGGCTTGTTTACCGGCAGTCTTTAGTACTTCCCGAGTTTCTCTGGGCACAGCCATTTCGATATTGTTCTTTACAGAAAACTATGGAACTGAATACGGAATGGGCTATTTCATCATGGATGCTTGGATGCGTATGGATTACCCAGCGATGTATGGGGGCATTTTGCTGCTGAGTTTGCTGGGGTTGATTCTGTTTATATTATTGGATGTACTGGCGGATAAAACGATGCGTTGGCGCAATCATTAATTGAAAAAGAGAAAGATATTCTAAGACTGACTGCAGGATTGGCTGTGGGCAGTCTTTTTTAGCGAAATTAGCTAACCTGTGAAAATTTGTAAATACAACAAAAACAGTTTGACATATGAGCCTCTGTTCATTTATAATACAAATGAACAGATATTCATGTATTCGCTTTAAGTGCGAGTGGTTCTCTTGAATGAAGAGAACCTATAGAGAGGGGGAACTATACATGGAAAAGAGTTATTATTTAAAAGGCCTGGACTGTGCCAATTGTGCGGCAAAAATCGAGCGGGCAGTCACTAAAGTAGATGGTGTAAAAACAGCCAATGTCGATTTTATGAGTCAAAAAATGTCAATTACCTGTGAACAAGAGAATCTGCCAACTGTTGAAGCTCAGGCATATAAACTGATAGGGCAGCTTGAACCAGATGTTGCAGTTGTTCCCACAGAAAGTGAAGGTTTGCAAAACGAGCACAGCCACGGGCATACTCATGACCATCAGCATAGCGGCGGTGAAAACGGCAATCTTTGGCGAATAATAGTCACAGGGCTGGCACTGGCACTGCTTTTGTGGCTCAATCCAATCGGTCTGCCACGGGTAATTGCCTATGTTGTCGTTTATGCTTTGATCGGTGGCAATATCGTTAAAAATGCAGTCATGAATATTTTCCACGGGGAAGTTTTTGATGAAAATTTTTTGATGACTGTTGCCACGATTGGTGCATTAGCTATTGGTGAATTTCCTGAAGCGGTTGCGGTCATGTTTTTATATCAAATTGGCGAGTATTTCCAAGACTTCGCTGTGGATCGTTCCCGTAAGAACATTCGGGAATTGATGGATGTCAGACCAGACTTTGCGCGTTTATTAGCCGATGGTGTTGAAAAAGAAGTTTCACCGTCTGCCGTTGAGGTGGGCAGTTTGATTGTGGTTAATCCAGGGGAAAAAATCCCACTAGATGGGCTGATTGAAGAAGGGAGCAGTAGTGTAGATACTTCAGCTTTGACCGGCGAATCAATGCCCCGCCAGTTAGCGACAGGTGATGAAATTTTGAGTGGGATGATCAACCAAGATGGGCGCCTTGTGATAAAAACGAGCCGCAGTTATGGTCAATCAACGGTTTCTAAAATTTTGGAGTTGGTGGAAAACGCCAGCAGCCAAAAAGCACCGGCTGAAAAATTTATTACCAAATTTGCTCGTTACTATACGCCGGCGGTAGTGGGTTTGGCGGTACTCTTAGTCGCAATTCCAACGCTGTTTTTGGGAGGAGATTTTAAAGAATGGCTGTATCGGGCATTGACCTTTCTAGTGATTTCTTGTCCGTGTGCCTTGGTGATTTCCGTGCCTTTGAGCTTTTTTGCAGGAATCGGTGGTGCCGGTAAAGCGGGGATTTTGGTTAAAGGCTCCAATCACTTAGAAACGCTAGCCAATGTCGATACGGTGGTCTTTGACAAGACGGGGACGTTGACTGCCGGTAAATTTGCAGTAGAATCAGTTTCCGGACCACTTCCTACCCAAGAAATTCTATACTATGCGGCAGCATTGGAACAACATTCCAGTCACCCTATTGCACAGTCAGTTATGCAGGCTGCGGCCTCTGAATCAGTGGCTAGCGTGGCTGACCTGAAAGAAGTCGCCGGTCACGGAATCACCGGAGTCGTTGACGGAAAATTAGCTGCTATCGGAAATCAAAAATTGATGCAGATGCTGGGGGTAACTTATCCTGAAAATGATGCTGTGGGAACCGTGTTGTATCTGGCCATCAATGGAAATTATGCCGGTTTGTTAGTAATCAATGATCAGATCAAGTCGGATGCTAAGGAAGCAATCACCGGCTTACAAGCGGCAGGTGTCAAAGAAACAATCATGCTGACCGGCGACAGTCCCAAAGTTGCTGCTGCAGTTTCTCAAAAACTCGGTTTGAGCCGCTTTTTTGCCGGCTTACTACCAGAGGACAAAGTCAGTCATTTGAAAGAAATCATGGCACAGTCTGTAGGAAAAGTCGCTTTTGTAGGGGATGGGATCAATGATGCCCCTGTGTTGGTAACGGCGGATTTGGGTGTAGCTATGGGCGGACTGGGAAGTGATGCTGCAATTGAGGCGGCAGACATCGTCATTATGAACGATCAGCCTTCCAAGTTGACCCAAGGAATCAAGATTTCCCGCAAGACGTTAAAAATCGTCAAAGAAAATATTCTCTTTGCTTTGGGTGTCAAAGCGGTTGTCCTGGTTTTAGGAGCATTGGGGTATACGTCAATGGCGGTTGCCGTCTTTGCTGATGTGGGTGTGACACTTTTAGCAGTCCTAAATGCGATGCGTTGTTTACGAGTGAAGTGATTCAACCAACTGAAAACATTTCTGGTGCTAAAAGCACATGACTGGAGCTGGATAACAAGTACGAAGCAGCGGCAGGGCTCATTTTTGAGTAGTCAGCTGAAATATTTATAAAAAAGACAAGCAACTTCCACTCTTCTTGAAGGAAAGTTGCTTGTCTTTTTTTACTAGTATCTGATAGTTGGCAGTGTTCGCTTCGCCGGGTGGTGACTGGACTGGAGGATTATCACAGCCCCAGAACTGCCACCGCTCCTAATGGTTTATACGAAGGTCTAGTTTACAGAATCAGTCATTTTTTATGCTCGGTTTTTATTGCGTATCAATGGTTTCTAGAGCGCCATTTAATCGTATGTTTTGTGGGACGAGTCTTTTTGACATCGACCCCTTTTTTGTCAATGTTTACGATATAGTCATTGTTTTTCAACATGTAACGAACCCGCTCGGCTGTATCAGCGACAACTTCTTTGATTTTCATATTGCATCCTCCTCGTATAACTCAGTTTTAGCCTCTCTGATAATCGTAGCCCAAGTCGGCTTTTCAGGCAACTGATAAGAAGTCAGCCCTCAATCTCGATGCCAAGGACAGTCAAATGACCATTGCCCACCAATTTGATTACCAGCTTTGCCAAATGATCTGGGGTCATGTCCGAATCAGTGGTCAACCACCAATGCAGTGTGCCAATAAAGATGGAGGTCATGTACTCGATGATGAAATCCATCGGCACTTCAATGTCATTTTCGGTGATTTTCAGACGGTCAAAAATATGGGCGTACTGCTCGTACAAAATATCGGCGATTTTTTTGCGCAAGATTTCCATTGAAGCCCCGTCCATGACAGTCAGGTAAAACTTGCTGTTTTTTTGGATGTTTTGATAGATGTGGGTCATGAGAAATTCAATCTGTTTGACCCGCAGACGATTGCCCTGCAATAAATCGGTAGGGGATAAAACGGAAGTGAAGGCTTCAATCGCCAAGTCAAAGATCCTTTCGTAGAGATCTTGTTTGTCTTTGTAGTGGGCATAAAACGTCGCGCGATTGATCATGGCCTCTTCGGCGATATCCTGTACGGTGACTTGTTCGAAGCCTTTTTCTTCTACTAAGCGAATAAACGCTTCGACGATCATTTTATTCGTACGTTTGACGCGTAAATCGGTTTTCTTCATGAAATTCCTTTCTTTTCCGACAGAATCCGACAATGTGTTGTTTAAATCACAGATTGCTGTTTATTGTGTATTGTCATTTTTTTCACAAGTCTATAAAATATACATGAGTATTATATCAAACATCGCGTAAGATATTCAACACACTGTCAATTAAAAAGTAAGAGGGTATGTAAACATGAAACTACGAGCGGGGATCGATGTGGGCTCTACCACAGTGAAGCTGGTAATTTTGGACGAGCAGAATCAATCAGTATTTGCAAAATATGAACGGCATTTTTCCGATGTGAAAACTGCCACAAAAAAAATCTTGAATGAAGCACGGGACTTGATGGGGGATGTTCCGATTGCTATGAATATCACCGGTTCTGGGGGGATGGGGCTGGCAGACGTCTTGGACATTGACTTTGTTCAAGAAGTAATTGCCTGTACCCGGACAGTAGAAGAGGTGATTCCTCAGACCGATGTCGTGATTGAGCTGGGGGGCGAAGATGCCAAGATTACCTTTTTTGAAGGTGCCCTGGAACAACGAATGAACGGGAGCTGTGCCGGTGGGACCGGTGCCTTTATCGATCAGATGGCGGTTCTTTTGAAGACGGATGCCAATGGTGTCAACGAGCTGGCTAAAAATTATAAGCAGCTGTATCCGATTGCTTCTCGCTGTGGCGTGTTTGCCAAAACGGATGTTCAGCCATTGATCAATGAAGGAGCTGCCAAAGAGGATATTGCGGCGAGTATTTTTCAAGCCGTCGTCAATCAGACGATTGCCGGTTTAGCAGCTGGACGTAAAATCAAAGGCAACGTCGCATTTTTAGGTGGACCGCTATTTTTCATGTCAGAGTTGCGTCAACGCTTTATCGAAACGCTAGCTATTCAACCAGAAAATGTTGTTTTCCCGGAAAATCCTCAGCTGTTTGTAGCTATGGGTGCGGCTTTTTATGCGGAAACTGCCGATGAAAAGACACTTTCTCAACTTTTGGAAGCATTGGATTCCGGCGATCAAAGTCAACTAAAACCCAGTGATACCTTGCAGCCGTTGTTTTCCAGTGAAGAAGAATTGGCGGAGTTTCGTGCCCGCCACGCACAAGCAACGGCTGAAGAAAAAGAGCTGGCTACGCATTCAGGCGCTGCTTATTTGGGGATTGATGCGGGTTCTACCACCACTAAGGTCATCTTGATTGACGATGCTTGTCGGATTTTATTCTCCCATTACGGCAACAATGAAGGCCAGCCGCTGGAAACAACGATGGCGGTTTTGGCAGAAATGTACGGCAAAATGCCAGAAGATGTTTATATCGCCAAGGCAGCGATTACCGGCTACGGGGAACACTTAATCAAAAATGCGCTGAAGGTCGACATCGGGGAAGTCGAGACGATGGCTCACTACAAAGCTGCCAATCACTTCCAGCCGGGGGTTGATTTCATTCTTGATATCGGCGGACAAGACATGAAAGCGATGACCATCAAAGAAGGCGTTTTGTCTTCTATTCAGTTGAATGAAGCTTGCTCTTCTGGTTGCGGGTCTTTTATTGAAACTTTTGCAAAATCGCTAAACTATGATGTCAAAGACTTTGCAGTCGAAGCCTGCAAATCCAAAGCACCAGTGGATTTGGGTTCTCGCTGTACAGTCTTCATGAACTCCAAAGTGAAACAGGTTCAAAAAGAAGGAGCGACTGTTGCTGACATCTCCGCCGGCTTGTCTTATTCTGTAATCAAAAATGCCATCTATAAAGTTATCAAAATTCGCCGTCCGGAAGAATTGGGAGACAAAATTGTCTGCCAAGGGGGGACATTTTATAATGAAGCGGTGCTGTGGGCCTTTGAAGAAATCAGTGGTCGGCAAGTGGTCCGTCCCTCCATTGCCGGTTTGATGGGCGCTTATGGAGCAGCTATCATTGCCTTGGAAAATGCCGAGGTTGGAGATGAAAGTACGATTCTGGACAAAGAACAGCTGCAAAGCTTCACCGCTGAAAAAGAATTTACGCATTGCGGATTGTGCGAAAACAACTGCATGATGACAGTCACCATTTTTTCTGACGGGCGTCAGTTTGTTACCGGTAACCGTTGTGAACGAGGGGCCCGAATCAAGATTGACCGCAGCCAGCGTAAAGTCAATCTGGTGGACTACAAGTACAAGCGCTTGTTCAAATACCGCCCGTTGAAGGAAAAAGAGGCCTTTCGTGGAATCGTAGGTATTCCACGAGTCCTGAATATGTATGAAAATTATCCTTTGTGGCACACGTTTTTCAGTGATCTGGGCTTTCGGGTTCAGCTGTCGCCTCGTTCCAATAAAGAGCTGTACGAACAAGGAATGGAGACTATCCCAAGTGATACCGCTTGTTATCCTGCCAAAATTGCACATGGCCATATCCAAGCGTTAATTGATGAAAAGGTTCCAATGATTTTTTATCCTGGTGTGGTTTTTGAAAGACAGGAATCTGCTGAGGCCGACAATCATTTTAATTGTCCTATCGTTCAAAGCTATCCGGATGTGATTCGTAACAACGTGGACGATATTCGTGAGGGGAAAGTTGATTACCGCAATCCCTTCATCAATTTGTCAGATGAAGAGTCTGTCGGTAGTGTATTGGCGAAAAACTTTGCTGATTTGAATATCTCGGAAAATGAGATCCGTCAGGCCTTGCATCATGGCTACGAAGAGTTGGAAAAATTCAAAGCGGACATTCGCCGCAAAGGGGAAGAGACGCTAGCCATGCTGACCGCCAAAAATCAGCGGGGTGTCGTGGTGTCTGGTCGTCCGTATCATTTGGATCCGGAAATCAATCACGGGATTGCAGAAGTTATCACACAAGAAGGCTTCCACGTATTGACTGAGGACAGCATTTCTCATTTGGGCGATGTAGGGAATCTGCGGGTAGTCAATCAGTGGGTCTACCATTCCCGTCTGTATGCGGCTGCTCGAGTAGTAGCAAAATCCAAACAATTGGAATTGGTTCAATTAAATTCTTTTGGCTGCGGGTTGGACGCAGTAACCACTGACCAAGTAGAAGAAATTATGGATCAGTACGGCAAGATTTATACCGTATTGAAGATTGACGAAGGCTCAAACTTAGGGGCCATCCGAATTCGGTTGCGCTCCTTAAAAGCGGCAGTCAACGAGCGGGACAAGATGGATTTCACACCAACCAAGCGCTATGAAGAGCCGGAAAAAATCGTCTTTACCAAAGACATGGCCAAACGCCATACGCTTTTGATGCCAATGCTGTCACCAATTCATCAAGAAGGTTTGGTAGACTTGGCGTTACAAGCTTCCGGTTATGATGTTGTTTGTCTGCCTTCAGAAGACAAAGAAGCAATCAATGTCGGCTTGAAGTATGTTAACAATGATGCTTGTTACCCGGCAATTATCTCTATTGGGCAACTGGTGGAAGCCTTGCAAAGTGGCGAGTACGACCTGAACAACACCAGTGTCATGATGACTCAGACTGGTGGCGGTTGTCGGGCTACCAACTACATTCCGCTGCTGCGAAAAGCTCTGAATGATGCCGGCTTCCCACAAGTTCCTGTGGTTTCAGTCTCCATGGGGAATAAAGGGGTCGAGCAAAATCCTGGCTTTAAATTCACGCTGCCGATGCTTAAACGAATCATCGTGGCCTTTTTATACGGAGATCTTTTTGAACGGTTGGTTTACCGAACCCGTCCTTATGAAATGCAAAAGGGCCAAATCGACCAGCTTCACGAAGCCTGGCTGAAAAAAGTAGCCAAAAATGTTCGCAACGGTTCCTTGACTCAGTTCAATCGCAACATGAAAAAGATCATTCGCGATTTTGACACCGTGCCATTGACGGATGAAGTCAAACCGCGAGTCGGTGTCGTTGGCGAAATCTTGGTGAAATATTCACCAACTGCCAACAATGACATCGTACGCTTGCTGGAAGCAGAAGGTGCCGAAGCGGTGGTACCAGACATTATTGGTTTCATGAACTACTCCCTATACAACCAGATTTGGAAGTATCAAAACCTGGGGATGGCCAAACGTAGTAAAATTTTGGCGGAGCTCGCCATCAAGATTATCGAGGTTGTGGAAAAACCGATGGACAAGGCTTTGCGCGCCTCTGAACGATTCGACGGAATTCATTCCATTTATCAGTTGGCGGATGATGCCAGCAAGATTCTCTCCATTGGCAATCATACAGGGGAAGGCTGGTTTTTGACTGGTGAAATGATTGATCTGTTGAAATCAGGCGTTCACAATATTGTCTGTATGCAACCTTTTGGATGTCTGCCAAACCATGTGGTAGGTAAAGGTGTCATCAAGGAGCTGCGTCATCAGTATCCGAAAGCCAACATTGCGGCTATTGATTACGATCCAGGGGTTTCCTTGGTAAATCAATTGAACCGGATTCGTCTGATGATGGCGACTGCCAATAAGACGCTGAAAGCAGAGCAAGTCAAAGTTTGAGATGTACCAAATGAGGGACTGTTTTTTTCGAAGGTGAGTAAAAGCAGAACTTGCAGAAAAACTAACGGTTAAACCTATCCCGAACCTGAGTTGAAATGTTGCTAGAATTCTAAGGAATGTCTCCGGCATCCCTTGGAATCATTCATTTCAGTCGCTGGGTTCGGGTCTTTTCTATTCTCAGAAAGTGATTGCTATACTGTTGTGTTGTTACGGCTTCTTAAAGATGACACGATAACATTTGCTAATGAGGTATATACCAGTTATAATAAATCCATTATAAAACTCAGGGAGAGTGCAAATGGTGTCAGATAACTTACCAGTATATATTCAGATTCACGACCAGATTAAAAATAAAATCGAAAGCGGATTCTGGAACATCGGTGATCGATTGCCTTCTGAACGGGATTTATCCGTACAGTTTGGTGTCAGCCGCATGACTTTACGTCAAGCCATTCAGACGTTAGCTGATGAAGGGATTTTGGAACGTAAAATCGGTTCAGGAACCTACGTTGCTCGCCAAAAGGTTCAGGAAAAAATGTCCGGAACCACCAGTTTTACCGATATCATGCTTTCACAAGGGCGAGTGCCTTCCAGCAAAGTGGTGTCGTATTTTTATACGGCTCCTAGCTCTTCGGAAATGGAAAAACTCCAACTCCAGGAAAATGAACAGATTTTGCGAATGGAGCGGGTTCGGTATGCCGATGATGTTCCCATTTGTTTTGAAGTAGCCAGTATCCCGGAAAGCTTGATTAAAGATTTCAGTAAAGGCGAAGTGACTTCTTCTTTGTATAAGACCTTGGAAGACAAAGGCGGCCATAAGATTGGTGGTGCCAACCAGACAATTTCAGCGATGTTAGCCGCTGAACAAATTGCTGAGTACCTGCAAATCAAACGAGGAGATGCCATTTTGCGCATGCGTCAAGTTTCTTTCTTTGAAGACGGGCAGCCCTTTGAATATGTGCGGACCCAATATGTCGGCAATCGCTTCGAATTTTATTTGGAAAAATAGCCGCCATTTGAAATGAGGAAATTACCTGTATCATGGTGGAATCTGGTGTAGTAGCCAGAGAAATGAATTTTGCTAATAACTGCAAGACAAAAGAGAAAATGTGACATAAGTAATTTCCAAGTGCTAAACAGCAGATATTTAACCAAAAATAATAAAAAATATACGGATGAGGTAATTTGTGACCCTCTTGATGTCTTAGTTCGAAGAGAGAATATGACCAACCATGTAAATCAAGGAAAGTCTGTATTTGAAATTTTTAGCAATGAAAAGCCGACGATCTTCCAACGTTTTTAATGGAAGATCGTCGGCTTTTGGGGTCTCACGTTTGGTATTGTTCACTTCACGGAACGGTGACTTAACTATTGTCACAGCCCTGTTTAATCTTCTAAAAAGAGCTCTTCCTTCGCAGTTTCTAAAGGAAGCTCCTGGTAGCTGGTAGGGCCGACGTCAATCGTTACTTGTCCGCTTAATAAGTCGATTACTGCGGCTTCAAAAAGGGCTGTCTTATCCTCGTCAATTAGACAGACAACCGTCACTTTTTCGGCAAAGGATGTGTCTTTTGTGAACCAGTCATTGTCAAGAAAGTTTTGGAGTTTGCCTAATAAGCTATAGTCAATCGTCAAGCGAAGCTCCTGTTGCAGTTTACCGATAACTAGGCCAATGTCTTTTAAACCTTGGGACACCGCATGGGAATATGCGCGAATCAATCCACCGGCTCCCAGTTTAGTTCCACCAAAATAGCGGGTGACCACAACGCAGACATTGACTAGCTGATTTTTTTTCAAAACTTCCAACATGGGGATGCCGGCAGTTCCGCTGGGTTCTCCGTCATCAGAAGAACGCTGAATCTCACTGTTGTCACCGATGAGATAGGCACTGCAGTTGTGATTAGCTTTCCAGTGCTCCTTCTTCAATCCGGCGATAAACGCTTTGGCTTCCTCTTCAGAATAGACCCGTTTCAAACTAGTAATAAAGCGAGATTTTTTGATCTCAATTTCGGATTGACCGTCACCACGGATTGTTTGATAAGTATCACGCATCACTTTCACCTCTGACCAACTTGTGTATTCTTCAATTTAGTATAGGAAAAAGCAGCTGGCAATGCAAACCCTGATTGGAATGCTTGTCAACTTTTTGAAAAACAGTGATAATGGATGTAAAGACTTACCAATTGGGCAGTTGTTGGTTTTGAGGAAGGGGAATTATATGACATCCCGCAAGAAAAAATACGATATCATCACACATTATTTAAAAACAAATGGTGGATCGCAAGTTACCCTGACCTTTACCCAATTTGATGAATTGTTATTTCCAGCTACCGGCTTGCCAAAAACGGCGCGAACGCAGACTGATTGGTGGGCTAATGACTACAATCATCCGGAAAAAGGCGCTTACGCCTGGCTTAATGCGGGATATGAAGTAGTTCATATCAATTTGGAGAAAGAATACGCCGTTTTTAACAAACTTCTTAAGAGCAGTTGGCTGTTTTAATCTCGAGTTGGCGGCTTTTTTTGCTGTTACTTGTGAAAACGCCTTGATTTGGTGGGCTTTGTACCAATTAAGATAAATCCGGCTGAATAACTGCCGATTTTGCCAGGCTTACAAAACGTTAGAACGTTGACAAATATAACAGAAAAACTATAATGAGTAATAGGAATGTAAGTGCATTCCTACAAAATCGAAGGGGCGATGATCATGGCTAAAAAAACCATTATGTTAGTATGTTCTGCCGGAATGAGTACCAGCTTGCTGGTAACAAAAATGCAAAAGGCAGCTGAAGCACAAGGAGTAGATGCTGATATCTTTGCAGTTTCCGCATCCGATGCCGATAACAACTTGGAAGCTAAACCGGTAGACGTTTTACTTTTAGGCCCACAAGTTCGTTTTATGAAAGGCGACTTTGAAAAACGTTTGGCAGGCAAAGATATTCCTTTGGATATCATCAATATGGCCGACTACGGGATGATGAATGGCGAAAACGTGTTGAAACAAGCACTGACACTCATCGACAAATAATCAATGCAAGCTTTTCCGACGAATTTGTCGGATTAAAAGCGGTCTTCCTCTTTGGAAGGCCGTTTTTTCTTTTATAAAAGACAAGTCATCTTATTTTTTTGCGTACCTATTTGTGAGGTGGGGGATGAAAAATGGTGATATATGGCAAACAAGAAGTGTATAAAATAGGCGTGATGATTCAAGCTGCTGCGGATGAGACTGTGCGATATAGAGAGGCTGTGAAGATAACTAAAGGCCAACTCTACTGCAATCGCTGTGGTAGCCATTTTTCTTTACGGGAAGTTCGGCTGCCTGCAGGAAGTTATTATTGCCCGGGGTGTGTGCTATATGGTCGTTTGACTGATCAAGACCAGCTGGTTTCGATTCATCGAAAAAAGGAGGCGGAAGTTCTTCAGACAAAGCCTCAAATCCACTGTCGATGGTTAGGGGAATTAACCAGACAACAAAGCAGACTGGCAGAAGAACTGATTCGCTGTGTGGATAGCCGGGAAAATGTGTTGTTGTGGGCTGTTACCGGTGCCGGCAAGACAGAGATGTTGTACCCTCTAATCGAGAATGCACTTAATGAAGGCAAGCAGATTGCCATCGCGAGTCCCCGCATCGATGTTTGCCGCGAGCTTTATCCTAGACTTGTGGCAGCTTTTCCTGACGTTGCTATTTTGTTGCGCTATGGAAAAGCCTTAGAGCAATGGCAGGAGTTTGATTTGCTCGTTTGTACGACCCACCAATTATTGCATTTCTATCAGGCTTTTGATCTGTTGGTAGTGGATGAAAGTGATGCCTTTCCTTATGAAGGCGATCCGCTTTTGGCATTTGGGACGACCCAAGCGCTAAAACCGATGGGCGTACGGGTTTGTTTGACAGCGACACCTACGAAGAACCTTTTACAGAAAGCAAAAAGTGAGAACTGGCAAGTTTTGCATCTACCCCAGCGTTACCATCGCCGACCTTTAGTAGTGCCGGAATTATTCTTTTTAGAGGATTGGCGAAATTTTGCCAAATATCCCTTGCGATTAGCGCGGGTTCTGAGAATTTGTGAACAGCTACTCAAAGAAAACCAAGTATTGTTCTTTTGCCCAGATATCGCATTTATGAAGGACATTACAAAAGTTTTGCAAGAAAAGTTGCCGCAAAAAAAGATCACTTTTGTTTCTGCCCAGGATCCGCTGCGGGAAGAAAAGATTTTGCAGCTGCGTAACAAGCAGTGGGATATCCTTTTGTGTACGACAATCTTGGAACGAGGTGTAACTTTTGAAAGGGTTTCGGTAGTTGTGATGGGAGCTGAACACGAGGTCTTTAATAAGTCCGTGTTGGTGCAAATCGCTGGCCGAGTGGATCGTAAAGGAACACAACGAAATGGCCGTGTGCTTTTCTTTTTTCAAGAACAGACACTAGCGATCAGAAAAGCCATAAAGGAAATCATTCAAATGAACCAATTGGCAAAAAAAGAGGCGAAAAGATGATCTGCGGCTATTGTCAAAAAGCGGTGATTCGCAATTTGACGGTCAAAGAGCTTCTTTTTCCTTGGCGACTTTCAGACTTTGAACTCTGCAAGGACTGTAGTGGACTTTTTTCTCGGATTGATCCGGCTGCAAATTGTTTGTATTGCAGCAAGTCGGGAGTGACAGGTACTTGTCCGGATTGTCAATGGTGGCAAGCACAACGACCGGCCCATTTGTTGCATCATCACGCATTATTTCAATATGATGAAGGATTCTCCGAATGGTTGAGTCGTTATAAGTTTTCTGGGGACTTTCGTTTGCGGCATACCTTCAATCAGCAAGTAAAAAAGCATTTACAAGCTTATCATGGTTATCTAATCTGTCCGATTCCACTGTCAGAAGAGCGGTTTTTTGAGCGGGGGTTCAATCAGACCAGTGCGTTTTTACAAGCTGCCGGTATCCAAACGACTGAATTGCTGGTGCGCAGTCGCCACAGCGCGCCACAATCAAAAAAGAATCGGCAAGAGCGTTTGCAAATGCCGCAGCCCTATGAAGTTTTGCCAACCATCAAGCACATCACGAAACGCAAAATCCTGTTGGTGGATGATGTCTATACTACTGGTCGAACGATCCGTCATGGAGCCGAACTTTTATGGGCGTATGAACCAGCTGAGGTTCGCAGCTTTTCACTGGCTCGCTGAGGCAGAAGAGTAGTTAAGAATATACTGAAATTGGTAGCGTTTAAGTTTGCAAAACAGTGAGAGTCCGCTATAATAAAAGTAAGAAGAGGGAGCGAGAGTGGTCCTCGTTCTTTCTTTAGTGGTAGATGAAAGGGGCAATTGTTATGTTTAGATACAATGTACGCGGAGAAAATATCGAGGTTACAGATGCTATTCGTGATTACGTGGAAAAGAAAGTTGGAAAATTGGAACGCTACTTTAATGACGTGCCAAATGCAACTGCTCATGTGAATCTGAAAGTATATACCGAAAAAACTGCGAAAGTGGAAGTAACTATCCCACTACCATATCTGGTATTGCGCGCTGAAGAAACATCACCGGATCTGTATGCCAGCATCGACTTGGTGGTCGACAAGTTGGAACGCCAGATCCGCAAGTTCAAAACTAAAATCAATCGGAAATCCCGTGAAACCGGTGTTCCCAATAGCGATGCACAAGTTTTGTTCAACAATGAACCGACTGAAGAAGAAAATGGCACCGATTTGGATATCGTGCGGACTAAACGTTTGTCCTTGAAACCAATGGACAGCGAAGAAGCGGTGCTGCAAATGAATATGTTGGGTCACAATTTCTTCATCTTTGAAGATGCTGAAACTAACGGAACAAGCATCGTTTATCGTCGCAAAGACGGCAAATATGGCTTGATTGAAACTGACTGATCCTAACAGTACCGCGGGGGCGCACAGCGTCCCCGTTTTTTGCGTTTTGAACAGCCATATCGGGGGACAGTGGAGGCTTTCTTCGTTGTCAAAGAAACTGTGAAATGATGGTGGAGTCCTCAGAGTTTTAAGAATTTGTACTTTAGAGCTTCCAAGCTTGTTCTAACTGTTTCATTTGTAGAAAAGTAATGATAAAATAGTCTGGAGAGTTTCTGCATTGAAACAATTTGACTTAAAGGAGAATCATCACTACATGGCCAATTTCCTACGTAAGATTATTGAAAATGATAAAAAAGAATTGAAGCGCTTAGACGCTATCGCCAATAAAGTCGAAAGCTATGCCGATCAAATGGCTGCTTTAACAGACGAACAACTGCGCGACAAAGCAGACGAGTTTCGGGGGCAACTGAAAAGTGGTAAAACATTGGATGACATCTTGCCAGAAGCTTTTGCTGTCGTTCGTGAAGGTGCCCGTCGTGTCCTAGGTTTATATCCTTACCACGTACAAATCATGGGTGGTATCGTATTGCATGATGGGAATATTTCCGAAATGCGTACCGGTGAAGGGAAAACCTTGACAGCAACGATGCCGGTTTATTTGAATGCATTGAGTGGCGAAGGCGTTCACGTGGTGACTGTCAACGAATACTTGGCAACTCGTGACTCAACGGAAATGGGTGAACTGTACAGCTTCTTAGGTTTGACAGTTGGATTGAATACTAATGCCATGTCCGCAGAAGAAAAACGTGAGGCTTACGCTTGTGACATCACTTATAGCACCAATAACGAATTGGGCTTTGACTACTTGCGAGACAACATGGTAGTTTATCGCAACCAAATGGTGCAACGGCCGTTGAACTTTGCCTTGGTGGATGAAGTTGACTCCATCTTGGTGGATGAAGCTCGGACCCCGTTGATCATTTCTGGTCAAGCAGAAAAATCCACCGCCCTTTATACCCGTACGGATAATTTTGTGAAACGTCTGAAAAATGAAGAAGACTACAAGATTGATATTCAATCTAAGACTATCGGATTGACCGAAGCTGGGATTGAAAAAGCTGAAGAAACATTTGGTTTGAATAACTTGTACGACATCGAAAATACCGCCTTGACTCACCACATGGATCAAGCATTGCGGGCCAACTTTATCATGCTGCGAGACATTGATTACGTGGTGACAGAGGGTAAAGTCATGATTGTTGACCAATTTACCGGGCGAATCATGGACGGACGTCGTTACTCAGATGGTCTGCACCAAGCAATCGAGGCCAAAGAAGGCGTTGAGATTGAAGACGAAACCAAAACGATGGCTACTATCACTTTCCAGAACTACTTCCGGATGTACAAAAAATTAGCAGGGATGACCGGTACGGCCAAAACTGAAGAAGAAGAGTTCCGTGAAATCTACAACATGCAAGTCATTCAGATTCCAACCAACCGTCCAGTGATTCGTGATGACCGCTCAGATTTGTTATACCCATCTTTAGACAGCAAGTTTAAAGCAGTCGTTCAAGACATCAAGGATCGTCATCGCAAGGGCCAGCCGGTTTTGGTAGGTACCGTGGCAGTGGAAACTTCTGAATTACTCTCTAATTTGTTGGATAAAGAACAAGTGCCTCATGAAGTGTTAAACGCAAAAAATCACTTTAAAGAAGCCGAAATCATTTTGAATGCTGGACAAAAAGGTGCAGTAACCATCGCCACCAATATGGCCGGTCGTGGTACCGATATCAAATTAGGTTTAGGAGTGGCTGAGTTGGGTGGCTTGGCAGTCATTGGTACTGAACGCCATGAATCTCGTCGTATTGATAACCAGTTGCGGGGACGTTCTGGTCGTCAAGGTGATCCAGGGGTTTCCCAATTTTATCTGTCCTTAGAAGATGACTTGATGAAACGGTTTGGTTCTGATCGCATCAAATCCTTCATGGAAAGGTTGAATGTGGCTGAAGAAGATCAAGTAATCCAGTCCAAAATGATCACCAAACAAGTCGAAGGTGCTCAAAAACGCGTGGAAGGCAACAACTATGACACTCGTAAAAACGTCTTGCAATACGATGATGTGATGCGTGAACAGCGGGAAGTTATGTATGGTCAGCGCCAAGAAGTCATCATGGAAGAAAAAGATCTGAATCGCACGCTGATGAACATGGTGAAACGCACAATTGAGCGGGCCGTGGATGCTCATACGCAGCTGGAACAGCCCGAATGGAATTTAGAAGCAATCGTGGACTTTGCCGGTAATACGTTGGTCCATGAAGATACCATCACAGTAAAAGATCTGAAAGACAAAGATGCACAACAGATTAAAGATGAACTTTACAGTCGTGCAGAAGAAATCTTCAATCAGAAAAAAGAACAGTTGAATTCTCCAGAACAGCTGCTGGAATTTGAAAAAGTTGTGATCTTGCGAGTGGTTGACTCCAAATGGACCGACCATATCGACGAGATGGACCAATTGCGTCAATCCATTGGTTTGCGTTCTTATGGTCAAAACAATCCATTGGTTGAATATCAGACAGAAGGCTACAACATGTTTGAAAACATGATTGGTGCCATCGAATTTGAAGTAACCCGTCTGTTTATGAAAGCTGAGATCCGTCAAAACGTTCAACGGGAACAAGTAGCACAAGGCCAACCGGAACAGCCAGAAGAAGAACAGACGCAAAAACAAGCCCCAGTTCATGTGGAAAAGGTTGGTCGAAACGATCCATGTCCTTGCGGCAGCGGCAAGAAGTATAAAAATTGTCACGGCAAAGGCTTGTAAGTTCGTCACCTTTTGACAAATTTCGCCAAAGCTGTCACAATAATCGAAGGATGTAGACAGGCTGGTGCTTTTACCAGCCTGTTTTAATGAAAAAATCTCAAGTGCGATTACTTTTTTCGAAGAATCGTTGGGGCAATGGGAGAATAATCAGTTTAGAATAATGAGTTAATAAAGAGGAGCGATCAAGATGGAATTAGCAGAAATCCGCAACACCCTTGACGAAATGCAAACCAAAATCACAAGCTTTAGGGGGTCTCTTTGACTTAGATCAGTTGGAAGAAGACATTGCTGAAGCAGAGCACAAGATGGCTGAACCGGGCTTTTGGGACGATACGGAAGCTGCCCAAGTAGTCATCAACGAAAACAATGCCAACAAAGAGGCTTACGACTCTTTCCAGCATTTGGCCGGAGAAGTCGAGGAGCTGGTCATGATGGAAGAAATGATTACTGAAGAGCCCGACGAGGAGATGCAGCAAGAGCTGGAGGAACGTCTGGGACAAGTTGCCGAACAGATGAATACTTATGAGCTGTCGATGCTGTTAGACGAGCCTTATGATCATAACAATGCCATCGTTGAATTGCATCCAGGAGCCGGCGGGACCGAGTCTCAAGACTGGGGCAGCATGCTGTTGCGTATGTATACCAGATGGGCTGATCAACATGGCTATCAGGTGGAAACGCTGGATTATCAAGCGGGAGACGAAGCCGGTATTAAGAGCGTGACCTTGTTGATTAAAGGGTACAATGCCTATGGCTATCTAAAATCGGAAAAAGGGGTCCATCGTTTGGTTCGTATCTCGCCTTTTGACTCGGCAAAACGTCGCCATACCTCTTTTTGCTCTTGCGATGTGATGCCGGAATTGGATGCCAATATTGATATCGAAGTTAACCCAGATGATATCCGTGTAGACGTCTTTCGGGCTAGCGGGGCTGGAGGACAGCACATCAATAAAACCTCCTCCGCCGTCCGAATCACCCATATTCCTACCGGGATCGTAGTTGCCAGCCAAGCACAGCGTTCTCAATTTCAAAATAGAGATACAGCGATGGGAATGTTGAAAGCTAAGCTGTATCAATTGGAGATTGAAAAACAAGAACAAGAGGCAGCCGCCCTGCGAGGGGAACAGTTAGAAATTGGTTGGGGTTCCCAGATTCGTTCCTATGTGTTCCATCCTTATTCAATGGTGAAGGATCATCGGACGAATTTTGAAACTGGGAATGTGCAAGCAGTCATGGATGGGGAACTGGATGGTTTCATCGATGCCTATCTGAAGTTGAAACTCAATCGGGAATAAATACAAGAGTGATCATCGGATAAAATGGCAGTTGCCGTTTCTTTCGATGATCTTTTGCAAAGTGCCATGCATTAAATAAGGCTATTTGCTATCTTCTGAGGAAATAATTCGTGAGAAGGAGGATTTCAAATGCCGCTTTCCACTGGTTTTTTTGCTGTATGCCAATAATTGACACATAAATGTAACCTAATGAAAGAAAGTTGCAATATTCATGTGCTATACTACGTGAGTATTGAAATCTATCAAGATGGAGAGATAGCCATGATTGAAATGAAGGATGTAATGAAAAAGTACTCCAACGGTACAACTGCCATCCGTAATATCACCATCAACATCGATCAAGGTGAATTCGTGTACGTGGTAGGTCCTTCTGGGGCTGGTAAGTCCACTTTTATCAAGTTGATGTATCGAGAAGAAAAAACAACAAAAGGCACATTGAACGTTGCCGGACACGATTTGGTGGGAATCAAGAATCGTGAAATCCCACTGATGCGTCGTGAAATCGGCGTTGTCTTTCAAGATTATAAGCTGTTGCCGAAAAAAACAGTTTATGAAAACGTAGCTTATGCAATGCAAGTCATTGGACGTAAACCCCGTGAAATAAAAAAACGAGTTATGGAAGTATTGGATCTGGTGGGACTAAAGCATAAGGTTCGGGTGTTTCCAAGTGAACTTTCCGGTGGGGAACAACAGCGGGTATCAATTGCCCGGGCAATCGTGAATACGCCGAAAGTTTTAATCTGTGATGAACCAACAGGGAACCTTGACCCGGAAAATTCGTGGGAAATTATGAAGCTCTTGGATCGTATCAACGCCCAAGGCACGACAATCGTGATGGCAACACACAATTCGACCATCGTAAACACGATTCGTCACCGAGTGATTGCCATTGAAAATGGTCGAATCATTCGAGACCAAGCGGAAGGGGAATACGGATACGATGATTAGAACTTTTTTCCGTCATTTACTTGAGAGTATCAAGAGCCTGAAGCGTAACGGGTGGATGACAGTTGCCTCAGTCAGTGCCGTGGCTATTACTTTATCCTTGGTGGGGATCTTTATGGCGGTTATTATGAATGCCACCAAGTTAGCTGAGGATATCGAAAGCAACGTTGATGTCTCAGTCTTTATCGAGTACGGGACGAAAAAGCCCGAAATCGAAAAATTAGAAACCGAGCTAAAGCAGCTGAGCAATGTAAAAGATGTTAAATTCTCGAGCGCAGATGCTGAGCTGAACAAAATTAAAAAGACAATGGGTCCGGAATGGGATTTGTTTGATGAAGACAGCAACCCGCTATATGATGTTTTCATTGTGAGCACTACTGAACCGAAGTTGACGAAAAACGTCGCAGAGGATGCTGGAAAATTGGCCAATGTGTACAAGGCAGATTACGGTGGTTTGGAGTCTGAAAAAATCTTTAAGATTGCTGACTTAGTGAAAACTTGGGGACTGGCTGCGGCAGCGTTACTGCTGTTTGTCGCGATGTTCTTGATTTCCAACACGATCCGAATCACGATTATTTCTCGACAACGAGAAATCCAGATTATGCGCTTGGTAGGGGCCAAAAATGGTTATATCCGTTGGCCTTTCTTCCTTGAAGGCGGTTGGATTGGACTGATTGGTGCGATTATTCCTGTCTTGTTGGTAGTCTTCGGTTATGGCAAGGTTTACCAAATTATGAACCCGATTTTGCTGCGTTCAAATTACAGTATGGTAACGCCAGATGCATTGGGGTGGAAAATTTCTCTAATGATGGTACTGGTTGGTTTCTTGATCGGTTCTCTGGGATCTGTTCTATCCATGCGCCGTTTCTTAAAAATCTGATTGTAAAAAGCGATTCGATCGTTCGGATCGCTTTTTTGTTATGTCCGCATCAACTGGAGTCAGCTTGACTCAAAATTCCGGCTAAAGTTGCAATCTGAAAGCTGGAAACAATGGATGGATAAAACTGTAGGCCTGCAGCTTTACAAGCTGCTATTGTTCCGCTATCCTGAAAGAAAAGTGTTCAAGTTGGAGAAAAAGAATGCAGCTTATTACCGAAAATATTTTTACAATCATTGTCATTGCTAATATTTTATTATCTGTTGTAATCGTTTTCCGGGAGCGGCGGCAGACAGCCCAGACTTGGGCTTGGCTATTGGTATTGATGTTCATCCCTATTCTGGGTTTTGTTCTCTACATCTTTTTTGGTCGCGGGATATCAAAAGATAAAATTTTTGATTTGAAAATGCAAAGCAAGCTGGGGATGAATGTAGAGATTGAAGAGCAGCGACAAGCGCTGCAGCGAGATCTGTTTCCTCATCCGCCAACAGCTCAAGTGGACGTCCGGCAGCTGGTCTACATGCTGACCGTTTTTGAGCGCTCATTGTATACCACGACTAATGATGTCAAGCTATATACGGATGGGCGGGAAAAATTTGATGCCCTCATCGCAGATATTGAACAGGCCCAAAATCATATCCATATGCAATATTACATCTATCGCAGCGATTCATTGGGGATAGAAGTCAGAAATGCACTGGTGCGAGCAGCCAAAAGAGGGGTGGCGGTGCGAGTTTTATTGGATGCTTGGGGATCGACGCAAGTTTCCTTGAACTTTTTTGATGAATTGAAGCAAGCCGGGGGTGAGGTGGCGCTGTTTTTCCCACTGTTTGTTCCTTATATCAACCCGCGCATCAATTATCGTAACCACCGCAAGATCGTTGTTATCGATGGTTGTATCGGCTATACCGGCGGCTTTAACGTGGGGGATGAATATTTGGGGTTGGTGAAAAAATTCGGCTATTGGCGGGACAATCATCTGCGAATTAAAGGAGAAGCCATTTATTCTCTACAAAATCGCTTTTTGATGGATTGGAATTCACAGCATACGGATGAAGTGCATTATGCAAAAGAATTTTTTCCTGAGATTGCAGATCAAGGAAAAGTTTCCTTGCAAGTTGTTACCAGTGGCCCAGATTCAGAATTTGAGCAGATCAAAATGACTTATTTGAAGATGATCAGCATGGCAAAAAGTGAGATTTTAATCCAAACCCCTTACTATATTCCTGACGAATCAATCCATGAAGCGTTGAAATTGGCCTTGCTTTCAGGTGTTTCTGTGCAATTACAGATCCCCAATAAGCCAGATCACCCCTTTGTTTATTGGGCAACCTATTCTTTTGCTGCGGAATTACTGGAATATGGGGCGGTGGTGGAGACCTACGAGAAGGGTTTTATGCACGCCAAAACAATGATTGTTGACAACGGTATCGTGTCCGTCGGTTCGGCAAATATTGATGTCCGCTCTTTCAGATTGGACTTTGAGGTGAATTGCATTTTGTATGATGAGCAGATGGCACAAACGGTGCGGGACGCCTTTTTCCAAGATAGTCGAGATTCGAAACCGATGACTATGACAAGTTATCAAAATCGAGGACTGATAATCAAAATCAAAGAAGGGTTAGCTCGGCTGATTTCGCCATTACTTTAAAAAAAGACGATCATAAGCATTGAAGGATGCTCTGATCGTCTTTGTTTCTATGTATTACCGAAAAGAGGAACCGGGGTAGGTCCTCTTTTCGAAATCAGCGGGGACTATGGGGGAGTCACTGCTGATTGAAAACGTCTAGAACAACGGGAGTAAAAGGGTTTTCTCGTTTGGGGAAGCAAGAAAATACGTTCGTTCTTTTTAGGGACGTTTTTCAATGGACAGTATAGCATATCCCAAGAAAGCAGCCTAGTCTTTTTTTAGAGACGTTGTAAAAATAATACCGGCTACAAGATGGATTTGAGATTTTCAATAATCACTGGTAATGTTAAAATAGATTTATTTGCAGCAACCCTGTTCTTTTTAAAAGAGGGTGCTGGGAAAAATGAAATTATGAGAAATCCTTTACGGTAAGTATGCAGCCTGTTACAATAATGAACAGTTTTAAAAACGGTAATGCTGAATGAGTTGAAGCATAAAAAGGAGATTGCTGAATTATGAAAAAACGAATTTTTCTTACGCTGGCTTTAGGTGCTTGCGTACTTTTGACGGGATGTGCCAAATGGATTGATCGCGGAGAATCCATTACGGCAGTAGGATCTTCGGCGCTACAGCCTTTGGTAGAAACTGTAGCAGAGGAATACCAGAACAAATTCCCAGGCAAATTCATCAATGTCCAAGGGGGCGGAAGTGGGACTGGCTTGAGTCAAGTACAGTCTGGGGCTGTTGAAATCGGCAATTCCGATTTATTTGCTGAAGAAAAAAGTGGGATTGACGCTTCTAAGTTAGTTGATCATAAGGTAGCGACTGTTGGAATTACGCCAATCGTCAATAAAAAAGTTGGTGTAACGGATCTAAAGATGACGCAATTGCGGGATATTTTTTTGGGTGAAATCAAGAATTGGAAAGAAGTAGGCGGCGCAGATCAGGAGATTGTCATCTTGAACCGAGCAGCTGGCTCTGGGACTCGGGGAACTTTCGAAAAATGGGTATTGGAAGGAAAAACTGCCATCCGTGCTCAAGAGCAAGATTCCAGTGGGATGGTTCGTCAAATCGTCGCAGACACACCGGGAGCAATCAGTTATGTTGCTTTTTCCTATGTTTCAAAAGATGTCGCAACGTTGAAAGTTGATGGTGTGGAGCCGACAGATGAAAATGTCACCACCAATGATTGGAAGATTTGGGCTTACGAGCATATGTATACAAAGGGAAAACCTGATGCATTGACGCAAGATTTTTTGGATTATATCTTGTCTGCTGAGGTACAAGAAGAAATCGTAGGCAAGTTGGGTTATATTCCGGTCTCCAAGATGAAGGTAGAACGAGACTGGCAAGGCAATCTGATCAACTAGTAGGGATTTTTCAAGGAGCACTGTGAAGACATTGTGATTTTTCGGTCTTTTGACTCTACAAGCTGCCCTTATTTTTGGATCTTTACACAAAATTTACAATAAGTTTATCCAAAATTGATGTTGGTCACCTAAAATAAAACAGTATTCTGTGCAGGAAGACAACACCTGCTTCTCGCTTGTGTAGCGATGGAGTACGGCGGTTGTTTTTTTGTTGAGAGCGGAAAAAATCATGTTGGTAACCGAAATAGCCTTTCAATCGCGTTGTGCTTGTAGTCCAAATGCCAAAAGGCGCCCAGGGATAGGTCGAAAAGGACAAGCCGGCAGCAACATGGTATTCTGAATTTGACGTAAACTGTTCCAAATCTCAATATCAATGAGCTCAAACCGAGTGTTCAGGAGGAATCATTTTGGAAGAAGATGTTAAAAAAGCGTTGACCACTAAGTCCAAACGGGCACGGATGGAGCAACGGGGAAAGTTCATCAGTTTTCTGTGTATCGCATTGATCGTAGTGGTAGTTGTTTCAATCTTCTATTTTGTTGCCAGCAAGGGATTGGCAACATTCTTCAAAGATAAGATTAGTGTCATGAATTTTTTGTTTGGCACGGATTGGAATCCCAGTCAGCTGGGTCCTGATGGGAAGCCACAAGTTGGTGCACTCCCGATGATTGCCGGCTCATTTATTGTAACTTTCTTATCGGCAATCGTAGCTACCCCCTTTGCAATTGGAGCGGCGGTCTTTATGGTAGAAATCTCGCCAAAACAAGGACAAAAAATTCTCCAGCCGGTTATTGAGCTGTTGGTGGGGATTCCTTCAGTCGTCTATGGTTTTATCGGTTTGTCGGTGATTGTTCCGGCAGTTCGTTCCGTTTTTGGCGGCACCGGTTTTGGTATTCTTGCGGGGACCTTTGTGTTGTTCGTTATGATTTTACCAACGGTGACGACCATGACGGTTGATGCCCTAAAGTCTGTTCCTCGGCATTATCGAGAAGCTTCATTAGCATTGGGAGCCACTCGTTGGCAGACAATTTACAAGGTCGTTTTGCGGGCAGCGGTACCGGGGATTTTAACTGCCGTGGTTTTCGGCATGGCGCGCGCGTTCGGTGAAGCTTTGGCTATCCAGATGGTCATCGGTAATGCTGCTTTGATGCCAACTTCTCTGGTAACACCAGCATCTACGTTAACTTCGATTTTGACCATGGGAATCGGGAACACCATCATGGGAACAGCAGAAAATAATGTGTTGTGGTCGCTGGCATTAATTCTTTTGTTGATGTCATTAATCTTTAATATTATTATCCGTTTGATTGGGAAGAAAGGGGCCTTTAGCAAATGAATGCAAAACGCTCAGACAAGATTGCAACCGGAGTTTTGTACGGCATTTCAGCAACGATTGTTTTGATCTTGGCGGCTTTACTGCTATACATCTTAGCTCGGGGCTTGCCACACATTTCATGGGAATTTTTGACACAGCCTTCCAGAGCCTATCAAGAAGGCGGCGGGATCGGAATCCAGCTGTTCAACTCCTTTTACTTGTTGTTTATCACGATGTTAATCAGTTTTCCAATCTCTTTAGGCGCAGGCATCTATCTTTCGGAATATGCCAAAAAGAACTGGGTGACAGATATCATCCGAACCTCGATTGAAATTTTGAGTTCCTTGCCTTCAGTGGTTGTGGGGTTGTTTGGTTTTCTGGTTTTTGTTATCCAGTTTGGCTACGGTTTTTCCATTATTTCTGGTGCGTTGGCATTGACCTTTTTCAACTTGCCGCTTTTGACCCGGAATGTCGAAGAATCCTTACAGGCTGTTCATTACACCCAACGTGAGGCGGGCTTAGCTCTGGGACTTTCTCGGTGGGAGACGGTTTTACGAATCGTAGTTCCAGAAGCGACACCAGGAATTTTGACAGGTGTCATTTTGAGTTCGGGTCGGATATTCGGGGAAGCGGCGGCATTGATCTACACAGCTGGTCAAAGTGCGCCCGCCTTGGATTTCACGAATTGGAACCCGTTGAGCGTATCCAGCCCTATCAGCATCTTCCGGCAGGCAGAAACATTGGCTGTGCATATCTGGAAGATCAATACTGAAGGTACGATGCCTGACGGCGCAGCGGTTTCTGCCGGTGCTTCGGCAGTGTTGATCATCGCTGTCTTGTTGTTCAACTTCGGCGCCCGAGCTGTCGGTAAGCGTCTGTACAAGAAAATGACTTCCGCATAAGATTGGAGCAAACTCATGAGCTACGATATCAATGAACGCAATATTATCACTTTTGGTAAACCCGATGATGTTGCTTTGCATACTGAAGATTTGAAGGTCTGGTATGGTGAAAATGAAGCAATCCACGGGGTTGATTTACAATTTGAAAAAAATTGCATCACCGCTTTAATTGGACCATCGGGATCCGGTAAGTCCACCTACCTTCGTTCACTTAATCGCATGAATGACGGGATCTCAGGAACGAAAGTCACTGGCTCAATTATGTACAAAGGCGTAGATGTGAATCGATCCGATATCGATGTCTACGAGATGCGGAAACGAATTGGAATGGTCTTTCAACGACCTAATCCTTTCAGTAAATCTATTTATGAAAACATTACCTTTGCTTTAAAACGACACGGTGAAAAAGACAAACACAAGCTAGACGAAATTGTAGAGACCAGCTTGAAGCAAGCAGCACTGTGGGATCAGGTGAAAGACAGCCTGAATAAAAGTGCGTTAGCCTTATCCGGTGGACAACAGCAACGCCTGTGCATTGCCCGGGCGATTGCGATGAAACCAGACATCTTATTGCTGGATGAACCTGCGTCGGCACTAGATCCGATTTCTACCGGGACAGTTGAGGAAACACTGGTAAATCTAAAAGAAAACTACACGATCATCATCGTGACCCACAATATGCAACAGGCGGCTCGAATCAGTGATTATACTGCCTTTTTCTATTTAGGTCATGCGTTGGAATATGATGAAACCCGTAAAATCTTTACCCGACCGAAGATTAAAGCCACTGAAGATTATGTCTCAGGGCATTTCGGCTAAGAGCAAAGGCTACGGCGGCCGGTGGCTGTTTGTTTCCGGTGGCTTGCCTTTTCAGGAGGAAAACTATGTCTGAACAGTTGATATCATCACAGGACTTGCATCTGTATTATGGAAAAAAAGAAGCGTTAAAGGGTATTACCATGGGTTTCAACCGTAATGAAATCACCGCTATGATTGGTCCTTCCGGTTGCGGGAAATCGACTTATCTGCGAACGTTGAATCGAATGAATGACTTGATTCCCGGAGTGACTGTCACCGGCAATGTGCAATACAAAGGCCAGGACATTTATAGTCCTCGACAAGACATTGTCGAGTTGCGCAAGGAAATCGGCATGGTCTTTCAACAGCCAAATCCCTTTCCATTTTCCATTTACGAAAACGTCATCTATGGGTTAAAATTAAAAGGTGAAAAAGACAAAGGAAAGCTAGATCAAGTGGTGGAAGAAAGCCTGAAAGCCGCCTCTGTTTGGGAAGATGTTAAAGACAAGCTTCATTCAAGTGCCCTTTCTTTATCCGGGGGACAGCAACAGCGGGTGTGTATTGCACGGGTATTGGCGGTGGATCCAGATATCATTTTGCTGGATGAGCCTACCAGTGCGCTGGATCCCATCTCTTCAGGGAAAATCGAAAACACGCTTTTCCAATTGAAAGAACGGTATACGATGATTATCGTGACTCACAACATGTCACAAGCTTCCCGGATTTCTGACCGAACAGCCTTCTTTCTGGACGGCAATTTGATTGAATTTGATAACACCAAAAAGATTTTCTTGGATCCTAGTAAAAAAGAAACTGAAGATTATATCTCCGGACGCTTCGGCTGATATCAGCGGTTTTTCGTGAGACGAAAGTGAGGAAAGTACAATATGTTGCGGACACAATTTGAAGAAGAATTATTGAATCTCCACAATCAGTTTTACGAGATGGGGATGATGGTGAGTAATGCGGTCCATAAATCGGTAAGAGCTTATATCAAGCACGACAAGGAGCTTGCCGCTGAAGTTATCGCAAACGATGTTCAAATCAATGATATGGAGGTCAAGCTGGAGAAAAAGAGCTTTGAGATGATTGCTTTGCAGCAACCAGTGACAACAGACTTGCGTATGATTATCACAGTTATGAAAGCCAGCTCCGATTTGGAACGGATGGCCGACCATGCGGTATCTATCGCTAAATCAACGATCAGAGTCAAAGGGGAAACACGAATCCCAGATATCGAAAAACAAATTTCAGATATGTCTGACTACGTGAAAAAAATGGTAGACAATGTCTTAGTGGCTTATGTGAAGACCAACGAAGAAGACGCACGTCTGATTGCCGATATGGACCAGCGAATCAATGATTTCTATAGCCAAATCTACTATAAAGCAATCGACGCCATGAAAGAAAACCCTGAGACCGTCATCAGCGGAACTGACTACTTGTCAGTAGCTCAGTACTTGGAGCGTATCGGGGATTACGTGACTAATATCTGCGAATGGATCGTTTACTTGGCTACCGGTAAGATCACAGAACTAAATTCCAATCATGACGAAGAATTTTAATCAAAGAAGCGGCCTCAATCCTTTACTTTTGGGATTGAGGCCGTTTTTGTCTTAGTTTAATTTAAGTAAGGTAAGGTAGTCAGCGACTCTGCTTTTTTAAAAAGATAATCAGGAAAATCATCGAAACAAAGAGTCCCAAGAGCCGTAAGAATAAAAGCCACGGAGAATCAAAGTGACGATGGTTGAGGACTTGATAAATAAAGAAAAACACGATAAGTGACAATCCGGCTAATGTGATCCGGTCTTTGCTCCAACGCACAAAAAATAGGGCGATTGAAAAAAATAAGACAACCGGTATCCAAAAGAGCAATCCGCTGATTTTTTCCATAACATCTACTCATTTCAATAAAGGTAAGGTTATTATTGACTAATGCGATTGGAAATAGTTATTAATGAGTGATTTTTAATCGTAATTTGAAGAAATTTATTTTTAGCGGCAAAAAGAGTAAGAGGACGCATGAAACCGGAAGCAATCATTTCTACATCGATAGTTGGGAAAAAGTTCGGTCTTTAGTCCTATGACAAAGGGAAGCATTCTTGGCATAATAGCAATGTAAGGTAATGACAGATACCTGCAAATATGAAACACTCAAGGAGGCTCCTAAGCCATGAATGAAAGAGAACGTGTACTGGACTTAGTGAAAAAAGGTGTGCTTTCAACAGAGGAAGCCTTAGATCTGCTGGAAAGCATGGCCAAGGAAAAAGACGAAAAGCAAATCAAAAAAGCAAACGATGAAGTGACAGCCGAAAAACAGGAAACGGCTGAAACATTACTGGAAGATCCTGAAGAAAAAGATTTCGCTCAAACACTCCAAGAAAAAGAAGACGAAGATCGTAAGCAGTTGGAATCAATCTTGGATGACCTGGCTACAGAAGCTAATCAAGCCTCAGCCGAACTGGACGAGTTGAATGTGGAAATCGCGGGACTGAATACCCAAAAAGAAGAAATTCAAGGGCAACTGATGGAATTGAACACGAAAGAAGAATTAGGTATTCTTTCGGAAGAAGAACTAACTGAACGGCGAGAGTTAGAAGGGGAACTGCAAGCATTGGAAGCAGCTGCTGATGACCTCGAAGTTGAAAAATCAGAGTTGGAAAACCGTTTGAAAGGTCTGAAAAAAGATCAATGGTCCCAAATGAAAGATGATTTTCGTAATAAGTTTAGTGATGAATGGAAAGATCAAGCAACTGAAGCTTTCAGCCAGGCCGGCGAAAAAATGGCAGAAGCTGGTAGTCAGTTGGGGCGCTTCTTCAAGCAAACCATCAATTCTGTTTCGCAATCGTTTAATGACAACGTGGAATGGAAAGATATCAGCATCCGCGTACCAGGCGTTGCCAATACTAAATTTGACCATACATTCGAGTTTCCTGCCTCAGAAGCGACAATTCTTGATGTCAAAGCCGCTAACGGAAACGTGACTTTCGATTTTTGGGAAGAAGATCATGTGAAAGTAGACGCGAAAATTACGTTGTATGGGAAGATGGATGCGGCGACACCAATTGATGCCTTCAATGATCGCAGCAAGATTGAAGTTGATGACGATCATATTCTTTTCCATGTGCCTAACAAACGAGTGCGTGCTGATTTGAGCTTCTATTTGCCAAAACGGATGTATGATCATGTGTCAGTCAAACTTTTGAATGGCAATATCCTCGTCAAGGATTTGGAAGCGAAGGATGTCTACACCCAGTCAACTAACGGCAATATTGATTTTGAAAAGATCAGTGCAACTATGCTGGAGGTTGCCGGTGTCAATGGCAATATCAAGATCGCTGATGGCGAAATCATGGACACAATCATCGAAAACGTCAACGGCGGAATTACAGTACAGGCGACCCCACAAACTATCGGCGCCTCACTGGTCAACGGAGATATTAAATTGACCTTTAAGGAGCGTGGCTTGAAAAAAGTGGACGCCAGTTCGGTGAATGGCAATGTGAAAGTTGCGTTACCGGCTGATCTGGGAGTTGAAGGCGTGGCTAAGACTAATCTGGGTAAGATTAATTCCCGAATGAGTGAAGTCGAGATTGTACGGGAAAAAAGAGAAAAACTGAACCAATTGCTGCAGTTCCGTCGCGTAGCGGAAGATAGCTTGGCACAATTGGACCTATCTACAACTACTGGTAATATCTTATTGAAAGATACAGATAAATAAATTTCAGACGTTTTTGTTTCCTACAGTTAAAGTAGGAAACAAAAACGAAAAAAATCTGAGGTGAAATCCTCTGGAAAATACGGTAAAATTGAAGGGATAGAGGTGAAAGAATATGAGAAGAAAATTGACTAAATCTACCGACAATGTTGTGTTTACTGGTACCTTGGGTGGTATCGCTGAATTTTTGGGTATTGATGCAACGATCATCCGTGTGATCTACGTCTTCTTGTCTTTGGTGACGGTGGCGTTTCCCGGCATCACGTTGTACATCATCTTGGCGTTGATCATCCCTTCTGGCCGTAATCATACTACTGGCGGAAATGGCCGCAATCCTTATTACCAAAACCGTAATACCCAAACGAACCGGGACTACAAACAGTTTAAGCAAGGACCGCAAAAACGTAAAGAAGCTGAAAAGATCGACGATGACGACTGGAGTGATTTCTAATGACTTATTTCCAGCGTCTGTTGGTCAATACACTGACTTTTATCGGTCTAACGGTGCTCTTCCCCAACATGGTGCATGTTTCAAGTCTTTTGACAGCTCTTTTGGCAGCTCTGATTCTGTCGTTTCTTAACGGCTTTTTAAGACCCATTCTCTTGGTGTTGTCTCTGCCTTTGACCTTGTTGTCTTTGGGCTTGTTCACTTTTGTGATCAATGCTGGGATGCTGGTGATCACTTCAAACTTGGTGGGAGCCAACCATTTCGGGTTTTCATCCTTTGGATCGGCAATCTTGGTGGCAGTGATTATGTCTGTTGTCAATTTGATCGTAACAGAGCATGCCTTACAAAAATACACCGATGAATAATCGATAAATCAAACGAGATGGTGACTCTCATTTTGCCACCATCCTCAAAAGCGAAGGCTGCTAAAGGTGTGTTATAAGTAAAAAAAGAAGCAACTTCCAATGTGGGAAGTTGCTTCTTTTTTTGTTGAAAGGCTCGCTCTCTTAGTATCATTCAGAAATGATTGAAATCACGCTTTTCGTTTTTCGGCTGCGATTCTTGGAATAAGCAGCAGAAAAAATTTTTCCAGAAATCCGCAGGTAGGAGCAGCTGAATAAAAAACATGTTACAATATATACAAGTCCTACATAAGTTGTAATTTTGATGTCTTGAGGCTGAGATAGATTTTACACACGATGTTTTATTTTGATGCTTTATAGTCGAAAATAGGGTGATTTTGGATGCGCTATCAATCGCAGCGCAAAATTATGATGTTTAGGGATATCAATAACGCAATCTTAGATAAAGCGGTCAAAGACAGGACAATCATTAGTCGATTAGGAAGTGAAGTGGATGGAAACATTGTTGGAAGGCGTGATTGGCATGGGGCAAGAACCCGGTCGAATTATCATGATGCTGATTGGCGGCCTGCTGATGTATTTAGGTATCAAAAAGGAATACGAACCGACGCTTTTAGTGCCAATGGGGCTGGGAACGATCTTGGTAAATTTTCCAAATTCCGGCGTATTGACAGCCGGAGGAGAGCCGGGCCCTTTTCAAGTGCTGTTTGACATGGGAATCAAAACCGAGCTTTTCCCGTTGCTATTGTTTATTGGGATTGGAGCGATGATCGATTTTGGACCATTATTGCAAAATCCTTTTATGCTGATGTTCGGTGCTGCCGCTCAGTTTGGGATTTTCTTTACGGTAATCATGGCAGTTTTGTTAGGCTTTGACATGAATGACGCAGCGTCAATCGGAATTATCGGCGCAGCAGACGGCCCAACTTCGATTTTTGTAGCCAATACTTTAAACTCCAAATATATGGGGGCAATTATGGTAGCGGCGTATTCTTACATGTCGTTGGTACCAATCATTCAGCCTATCGCAATCAAAGCAGTCACTACTAAACAAGAACGCCGAATCCGCATGAATTATCGCGCGGGAGAAGTCTCAAAAACGGCTAAGATTCTATTTCCTGTGGTAATCTGTATCGTGGCGGGGTTGATTGCGCCGGTTTCTTTGCCATTGGTAGGTTTTTTGATGTTCGGGAATCTTTTGCGGGAATGTGGTGTCTTGGATCGACTGTCGATTACAGCACAAAATGAACTGGTGAACATCGTCAGCATCTTGTTAGGTCTTTCCATTTCGGTGAGTATGCACTATGAAGAATTCTTGAAATTAGACACGCTGATGGTAATTTTCCTAGGGTTGATTGCTTTTATCATGGATACAGTGGGCGGTGTTCTTTTTGCGAAGTTTTTAAATCTGTTCCGCAAAGAAAAAATCAATCCGATGATTGGTGCCGCAGGGATTTCGGCATTTCCGATGTCCAGTCGCGTAATCCAAAAGATGGCTACAGAAGAAGACCCGCAAAACTTTATTTTGATGCATGCAGCCGGCGCCAATGTCTCTGGACAGATTGCCTCGGTGATTGCAGGCGGCTTGTTGTTAGCACTGTTGACTTGATGAAAGGGTGAAAGACCATGTCTGTGAATATGGAGGATCTGAAGCAGTCATTTGAACTGTTAGTATTGGGCTGGGGTGGCGTGTTTTTGGTGTTGTTCATCATTTACCTAGCCTCGAAAGCACTGAGTAAATTGTTCCCTGTAAAAAAAGCCAAACAATAAAGGGAATGTGGCATCAGTAATTTCCAATTGCTAAATAGCGGATGTTTAGCCACAATTAATAAAAAGTAGACGGATGGAAAAAAATCGTGACAACCTTTATGTCTTAGTCCGAAGAGAGAGAACATGACCATGTGTGTCAAGAGCAGTGAATGAGGCTGACTTCCCTTGATAAAATCAGAGAAAGCCTACATTTGAAATTTTTAGCAATGAAAAGCCGACGATCTTCCAGTAATTTTAATGGAAGATCGTCGGCTTTTGGGTTCTCACGTTTGGTCCTGTTGGCTTCAGCGGACGGTGACTCAACTATTGTCGCAGCCCCAGCCTTCTTATCGTTGTTTTGCCAGTGCTTTCAATTGTGTCCATTCATCTTTTGAGACTGTCTGTTGATCATAGCGAGCTTTTTCGTAAAGGCGGGCTAACTGATAAGCATAGTCAACTGGAAGCGGCAGAAGAGCCAAGAGTTGACGAGGGGTAGCATCTTTATGAAACTGTTTCCCCACTTCTTGTTTAAATAGGCGACGGACCCGCTGGTTGTAATCTCCTCGAGGTAAAAAAGGCGACGGACGTTTGGTCTTTTTTTTATCTAGCAGGATAAAGTCAGCTTCAGCAGGAGGATCTTCTTCTTGTATCACGGGCTGTTTCATCTTTAGGTAACGCAACATCCGATAGAGGGTAAACAATAAAATAAGAACCACAGCAATCAGTAAAATTAGTTTCATGCCAGTTTCCAAAAATGCCCAAACCTGCAGAAGCAATTGATTGGGTTTGTGTCCGGCAGCCAATTGATCGGTGTCAAATCCTCCTGGTTGTGGCTGAAAGACTTGCCCACTGTTAGAAGCGGCTGTTTGTTCAGGGGGTGTCACTTCTTTTTGACGAGACACAAACGTACCAAAAGGCTGTAGCCAGGCCATAAGACCCAAAAGCAATGACCCTAGTGTTGTGACTGTAGTTACCAAAAGACGTAGTTGCTGCCGACTGATCAGTAAAAAGCTGCCTTGGGAAGTGCCATCCAGTGCTTTGCTTAAATCTAAAGCCGCAGCGGTTTCTTTAAGATAGGCTTGCAGTAATAAAATCACCAGAATGACTACAACCATCAACAAAGCAAGTAAGCGCTGCTGGGTGCTGTTTTGAAAATAGCCTATCGTGTAAAGGGCAAGAGGGCAAAATACCATCAGCCGCGAGTAAGACTCTTGCGGGATGCTCCCTAAAACGCCTATCAAAATCAGGAAACCTGCCAATGAAATTGAAAAACCCGACAATGACCAGATACCAGAAAACAAGAGCAAAAGCGCAAACAGTTGATAGACAGGCGGCCATTTTCGCTGTAGTCGGTTGATCAGCGGCACCCCCAAGAGACTCCCAAGGACAATCATCAGGGACCACTGAAGTGTCAGCGGTGATTTCATGACAGCCAGCCAGACGATCCAAAACAATTCTAAAACCAAAAGGCTGCGAAAGAGCATGTCCAAACCACTTTTCACGCGTTTGATGGCTGTCATTGAATCACCCACTCTCTGATTATTAGTCGGCCGTCCTGCTGAAGGTTTTGCGGCAATCGTGTGGCGATAACCACCGTTGCTGCTTCTCCGCCAGTTGCTTGTAGCAAAGCTGCTTTTGTGTTGTCCCAAGCAGCATCAGAAGTGAAAATATAGCAGCTTTTATTTGATGCCACGTTGTCTTGCAGATGGTCTGTTGTCGCTGCGGTCTGCTTTAGTACCAACTGACTAGCAGATTGTAAAATGGCAGCACGAGAGAGGAGGGTATCATTGAAAAGCAGCTGGCCTTCTTTGTCACGACCGTTGGAGCGACAGCGGGTCAAGTAGCCCAGCTTTTGGCACTCTGTAGCAATGGTGGTAAATAACGAAATTGTGGCTTCTGCCAAGGGATCATTTTTCCAATCAGAGCTTTCCGGTAGGTCCAAAATCAGCGTAACTTCCTGATTGGCGGTAGGATCATATTCTCGAATCATCCATTGATTCATTTGGGCGCTTTTCTTATGATCCAGTTGTTTGATCGGATCGCCGGTACAGTATTCTCGAATTCCACGAAAACTCAAAGGATCTGGCAATAGACCTTGTTGTGCGAGTTGTTCGCCTAATGATTGTTGAAAAATTTGGAAAACCTCTTGTGTAGAAACTTGTTTGGGAAACACGATAATCTCTTTGTTTAGCGGATATTTTTGCGTGACTGCTTCTGGGAATAACAGGCTGCGACAGTGGAGCTCAATTTCTGACAGGTGGTAGACCCCGCGCTTGGTTCCCCGGATGCGAAAAACTTTCTCAGAACGGGACCAACTGGCCAACGAAAAGACTTGAAAGAGGTCATTTACCGGTTTTTCTTTCGCAGCAGTCACTAGATAAAAGCTGTCTACAAATGGAATCAGTAAACGCAGAAAAGGCAGTCCGAATGCTTTTTCATTGTATACAATCTGGCGAATCGTGAAGGTTTCACCGGGGAAAACCCGGGCCTGCTTCATCTCAACGGCAACCGACAGCCCTTTTTGCCAATTGGCCAGCCAATAGTGCCGCAATCCGAAGAGTAGCAAAAGCAGCAGGAGCGAAAAGAAGAGAATCATGATTTACTGCTCCCAATTTTCTGTGGGGACTGGTGTTTTGTGAAGCAGCTCTCGGATCAGCTCTTCTTTGCGGGCACTAGTGGTAAAGGCATTTTGAAAGAAGAGGCGGTGGGCCAACACGGGAACTGCCAGCTCTTGAATATCATCTGGCAATACAAAATTCCGTTCCTTCAATAAAGCCAGTGCTTGGCAGGCTTTGGCAAATTGGATCAAACAGCGATGACTGACCCCAGTGACCACTCCTTCTAATGAGGGAATCTGCTCACAAAGGGTAACCAGATAGTCTAGTAAAACTGGATGAAGATAAATGTCGCGAACTTGTTTGCGCAATTCCAGGATCGTCTCGGCCTCAGTCACAGCTGTTAAAGGCTCTGCCAGCAGGCTTTCTTTTAACGCTGTCGTAAGCATTTTTTCTTTGTCGGCATGGGTTAATTTTTCTAAAGAAAGCTGAAACATAAAACGGTCCAATTGTGCTTCTGGTAGCGGAAAAGTTCCAGCCGTTTCTAGCGGATTTTGAGTAGCGATAACAAAAAATAATTCAGATAAGGCACGACTTTGCCCATCAACGGTGACCTGCCGCTCAGCCATGGCCTCCAAAAGAGCAGACTGAGTACGAGGAGTCGCCCGATTGATTTCATCAACTAAAAGAATTTCGGTGAAGATCGGACCAGGATGAAATTCAAAGGTATTTTGATCCTGACGATAGACACTGATGCCGGTGAGGTCTGAGGGCAAGAGATCAGGAGTGGCTTGGACTCGCTGAAAACGTAAGCCCAAACTTTCAGAGAGTGCGCGGCTCAATGCGGTTTTTCCGCTGCCGGGATCATCTTCTAATAAGACATGTCCTTCTGCCAAAAGGGCAGTGAGCAAGAGCCGCTGTTCCTGTTCATTACCGATAACTTGTTGTTTGATCTCTTGGTGCAGGGTAGAAAAAAAGTGAGTTGTCATATTGCTGCCTCCTGAACTCCTGTAAAGCAAAAAGTAAAAAGAACTTTCCTTATTGCAGGAGAAGATTGGATCGCTCCTATTTGAAATCAATTGTAACCCTTTTCTTTCATTTGTAAAACCGGAAAAAAACTCCGCCGAAATAGTCGACGGAGTCATCCATAATCGTCACGTTAAACCTTAAGCTTAATCCAGCTGGGTTTCAGGTACCGCCGCTAGGTAATCGGCTACGGCTGCAATTGTATCATCCAAGGCACCTTCTTCAAATGGTGAGCGCAGATGGGCGATTTCCAAGATTTCTAAGAAGGTCTTAGTACCACCGACTTGGCAGATTGCCAAGTAGTCTGACCACGCTGTTTCGTCATGGTCTACTTGGAATCTCTTCCAAAATTGGAAAGCACAGACTTGCGCCAAAGTATAATCAATATAGTAGAAAGGACTTTGGAAAATGTGACCTTGACGGTACCAGAATAGTCCGCGGTCTAAGTCAGGAATTTGGCTGTAATCACGTTCTGGACAGTATTGTTTTTCTAGTTCCCGCCAACAAGCTTTCCGCTGTTCTGGTGTCCACTGGGGATGCTGGTAAACTTCTTGTTGGAAATGATCCACTAAGACACCGTAGGGCAGAAATTCCAAGGCATCGCCTAAATGAGCAAATTTATATTTAGCTGTTTGTTCTTTGAAGAAGCGATCCATCCAGGGCCAAGCGATGAATTCCATCGACATGGAGTGTATTTCACAAGATTCGAAATTTGGGAAGACGATTTCTGGTTCTTTTATCCAGCGGGATTCAAAACACTGAAATGCGTGACCAGCTTCGTGGGTCAAGACATCCACATCTCCTGAAGTTCCGTTGAAATTGGCAAAGATATAAGGGGATTGGAAGTCGGCAATATAAGTGCAGTAGCCGCCAGATTGTTTGCCTTTTTTACTCAGTAAATCCAACAGGTCATGCTCTTTCATAAAGTCAAAGAATTCGCCAGTTTCCGGTGAAAGTTCCCGGTACATTGTTTGGGCCTGATCCACCAGCTCTTCTGGCGTTCCCTGCGGTTTGGCATTGCCGGAAGGATAGACCAGACTGAGATCATAATTGTACATATGATCCAACTGGTTGCGGTCTTTTTGGCGGTTGTAGAGTTTTTGCGCTTCCGGAACGACTTTTTCCAAGATTTCCTTCCGATAGGTTTCAATCATGGAGCGGTCATAATCCCAACGATTCATTTTCACATCGGCAAACTGAACGTAATTATCAAACCCCAGCCCTTTGGCAATCTGATCACGAACTTGGACCATTTCATCATAAATCGCATCGAATTTGGCTTCATTTTCGGTGAAGAAGGCAGTGGTTGCTTGTGCTGCCTTTTTACGGATGTCTCTGTCAGTTGATTGAGCAAAAGGTGTCATTTGGGGCAGATTGCGAATTTCGCCTTCGAAATCAATTTGAGCTGATGCAATTAGCTTGCTGTAATCAGAAGCCAGCTGATTTTCTTTTTGGAAAAGTGGAATCAGCTTTTCCAAAAAGAGCTTGACGCGGCTTTCAGCAAAGAGAAAAAGTGTTTCCGGATAAGCGGTTTTCAATTCTGTCAAAACAGGTGAGCTTAAAAGGGCTTGGTAAAACTGAAAGTCTAAAGATTCAAAATGAGGCAGGTATTCATTCCACCATTCATCTTCTTTTTCATAAAAGCTGTCGTTGGTATCGATGGAATAACGGATGCTGGCTAGATTCATCGCAGTATCCACGGCAGAACGGAAAGTGTTCAGCTGATCTACCGCGATTTTTGCTTCGGCTAATGAAGTTGCCTGCTGCAGTTGGGCAACGCTTGCCAGATAGTCTTTTTGGTAGCTGTCAAAGTCCGGACGGGTGTATGTGTATTCGGAAAATTTCATTAAAAAACCTCCTTAGATTGTTTGCCGAGACAACAGCCGAGAGCCGACTTTCACTTTTTTGTAGTAAAAGCTTCTCTGGTGCTGTTGTTTCTTTTCAAATGATAGCATAAAGGTGCCTATTTCGATACGATAAACCACAGGGCTTCTCCCCTAATTCCACCTGTTATGGGTGTATTTTCCGTTCACTTAGGGTAAAATAGGCACAGTGATGAAAATTAAATGACAAGAAATGAGGGAAACCAATGGCGGAATTTGTAACAGTGAGCCAAATGGTCCAGAAATTAAATTTGGAGGTTGTTTCCGGATCGGAAACAGCGTTGGAGCGCAGTGTCAGAATTGCGGAAATTTCTCGTCCCGGCTTGGAGCTGACCGGCTATTTCAATTATTATTCCCACGACCGAATCCAATTATTTGGTTCAAAAGAAATTACCTTTGCTCAGCGGATGATGCCGGAAGAACGGTTGATGGTTTTGCGGCGGATGTGCACCGAGGATACACCGGCATTTATTATTTCCCGTGGACTGACAGTGCCAGAAGAGATGATTGAGGCTTGTACAGAGCATGATATCCCAATTTTGCGTTCACCGATCAGCACTTCGCGTTTGCTAGGAGAAATGTCTAGCTATCTTAGTGCACATCTGGCACCCCGCACTAGTGTTCATGGTGTTTTAGTAGATGTTTATGGATTAGGGGTTTTGATTCAAGGGGATAGTGGTATCGGTAAAAGTGAGACTGCTTTGGAATTAATCAAACGAGGGCACCGTTTAATTGCAGATGACCGAGTGGATGTTTACCAACAAGATGAGCTGACCTTGGTAGGAGAACCGCCAGCAATCTTGCAACATCTGATTGAGATCCGCGGCATCGGGATTATTGACGTTATGAACCTTTTTGGCGCCTCAGCAGTCCGGGGAAGCATGCAGGTTCAACTGTGTGTCTATTTGGAAGCTTGGGCCAAAGACAAAAAATACGACCGCTTGGGTTCAGCAGACACCTCGATTCAAATTGCTGAAGTAGACGTGCCTCAAATCAAAATTCCAGTGAAAACTGGGCGCAACGTGGCAATCATCATTGAAGTGGCCGCTATGAATTTCCGGGCTAAAGCGATGGGCTATGATGCGACCAAGACCTTTGAAGAACGGTTGACACAACTGATTGCCCAAAATTCCGATGAACAGAAGTAAATGCTAGTTGGTAAATAAGAAACAAAAAGACAAGGGGATAAAAAAATCAGGCTGGCAATCATTTTGACAGCCTGTACCTTTTGAGGAGGCACATTATGTTTTTGACTGTAGTTGATCGGGTGGCTTTTGAAGTCTTTGGTGTGGCTATCTACTGGTATGCCATCATCATCGTTTCTGCCGTTGTATTGGCGATGTGGCTGGCATCTCGGGAAGCTGTTCGCGTCGGCTTAGGGCCTGACGATGTGACGGACTTTATGTTGGTGGGACTACCACTGGCTTTAATTGGCGCTCGCCTGTACTTTATTTTATTTGATTTGAAACCTTATCTGGAAGATCCAATCCAGATTTTTAATGTTCGTTCCGGCGGATTAGCAATTTACGGCGGTTTGATCGCCGCTGTGATTTGGTTGTATTTCTTTTGTCGCAAAAAGAAAATCAATATGTGGACATTCCTTGATATTGCAGCACCGACAGTTATTTTGGCACAAGGTATCGGTCGTTGGGGCAATTTTATGAACCACGAAGCCTATGGTCCAGTAACAGACCTGACTTTTTTGGAAAAACTCCACCTGCCGAGTTTTATTATCGACAATATGTATATTGATGATGCTTATCGCCAACCGACGTTTTTATATGAATCTGTTTGGAATGTAATTGGTTTTTTGATTCTGATCATTTTGCGAAAGCGAAAGATTTTCAAACAAGGGGAAGTTTTCCTGGCCTATGTTATCTGGTACAGTTTTGGCCGTTTTTGGATTGAAGGGTTGCGCGAAGACAGTCTGTATCTGTTTGGTCCTATCCGTGTTTCGCAAGTCCTGTCGCTGATTTTGTTTTTCGGTGGTCTAGTAATTTTATTCTATCGTCGCAAGACAGAGCCGCAGCTGCCTCGCTATGATCGCAGCCACGGCACAAATGAATGCTTGTTGTGATCTTCAAGGACCCAACCAGATTATCAAGGAGGAACTATTTTGAATCAAAAAATTGCAGTTTTAGGCCCTGGTTCTTGGGGAACCGCATTGGCACAAGTTTTAGCTGAAAATGGGCACGACGTTCGTATTTGGGGAAATCTGCCCGCACAGATTGATGAAATCAACACCTATCATACCAATCGCCACTATTTGCCGGATGTGAAAATCCCTGAAAGTATCACTGCACATAAAGAGCTCGCAGATGCGATTGCAGATTGTGATGCAGTTTTGTTCGTCGTACCGACTAAAGCCATTCGAGTTGTCGCACAAGAATTCGCTCAAAAAGCGAAAAATACGCCAGTCATTATTCACGCCTCAAAGGGCTTGGAGCAAGACTCTCATAAACGTATTTCTGAGGTTCTGATTGAAGAAATTCCAGCAGATAAACGCAAAGCAGTCGTGGTATTGTCTGGGCCAAGTCATGCCGAAGAAGTGGTAAAACACGACATTACGACAATCACAGCCGCCAGTACAGATGATGCAGCGGCCAAGTATGTACAAGATCTGTTCATGAATGATTACTTCCGCATCTACACCAACGATGATGTAATCGGTGTTGAAACCGGTGCTGCATTGAAAAACATCATCGCAATTGGGGCAGGTGCAATCGCTGGTTTGGGTTTTGGTGACGATGCGAAAGCGGCCATCATGACCCGTGGCTTAGCGGAAATCAGCCGCCTAGGTGTCGCGATGGGGGCCAATCCGTTGACTTTTATCGGTCTTTCCGGTGTGGGTGATCTGATTGTAACGTGTACCAGTGTCCATTCTCGTAACTGGCGGGCGGGCAATCTCTTGGGTAAAGGTCACAAGCTAGAAGAAGTTCTGGACAACATGGGGATGATCGTAGAAGGCGTTTCTACCACTAAAGCTGCCATGGAGCTGGCACAACAGTTGAATGTCGAAATGCCGATTACAGAAACAATCTATGGTGTTTTGTACGAAGGCGACGATGTCAAAGATGCTGCGAAGAATATCATGCTAAGAGATGGCAAAGAGGAAAACGAATTTTCTTTGGAATAAATAAGCAGAAGACAAACGGAGGGGTAAAGCTATGAAAGTAAAAAAAGCCGTAATTCCAGCTGCCGGACTGGGGACTCGTTTTTTACCGGCAACTAAAGCGATGGCTAAAGAGATGCTTCCAATTGTCGATAAACCGACAATCCAATTCATCGTTGAAGAAGCGCTGAAATCTGGCATCGAGGACATCTTGATTGTTACCGGGAAGGCCAAACGTCCTATTGAAGATCATTTCGATGCCAACATCGAGTTGGAAACGAACTTGAAGGAAAAAGGCAAGACAGATCTTTTGAAATTAGTGGAAGAAACCACCGATGTCAATCTGCACTTTATTCGCCAGTCTCATCCAAGAGGTCTTGGCCATGCTGTTTTACAAGCCAAAGCCTTTGTAGGTAACGAGCCTTTTGTCGTGATGCTGGGAGACGACTTGATGGAAGATGATATACCGTTGACCAAACAACTAATCAACGACTATGAAAAAACGCATGCGTCCACGATTGCGGTGATGAAGGTTCCTCATGAAGAAACATCGAAATACGGAATCATCGATCCGGAAGCAGAAGTGGAACCGGGCCTTTTTAACGTCCGTAACTTTGTCGAAAAACCTGCGCCAGAAAAGGCACCCAGTGATTTGGCCATCATCGGCCGCTACTTGCTGACACCGGAAATTTTTAACATTTTGGAAAATCAAGCACCAGGCGCCGGTAACGAAATTCAATTAACCGATGCTATCGATACATTGAACAAAACACAGCGAGTATTTGCTCAAGAATTCAAAGGAACGCGTTATGACGTGGGCGACAAATTTGGATTTATGAAAACCAGTATCGAATACGGCTTGAAACATCCTGAAGTCAAAGATGAACTTCGACGTTATATCAAAGACCTGGGCCTTGAGTTGGCAAAAACGGACGGGGACTTAACACCTGTTACTGAGAAAAAAGAAAAATGATTCGTTGTCACAAAGTTTGAAACAATCGTCGTAACCAGAGGCTTAGAAAGTGAGCAGAACCAAAGTAGCAGGCGCAATCTTTCTGATGCCCGGATTCAAAGTAAGTCAGACTAAACCTGAGTAACGCAACAGGCGGCTATTTTCCATTGAAAACTAATGGAAGATAGCCGCTTTTTCGTGACCAATCTCTCAAATGTTTGGGACTGTCTTTTACTTTTGCTTTTTACACGCAGGCAAACAAGGGGAGGAGAGACTTTCATAAACAAGGGCGCATACTTTGTCTGTTGGACTTTTCAAATGGGCAGTTAATCGGCAGAAAAGATCCCTGTGAGATAGTCGCTAAAAGAAGCGACGACAAACAGTGTGGAATGTCGCAGAAAAAGTCATTAAAAACCTGATTTACGGGTATTTTATTTGTGATTGATTTACGGTAATGATATTCTTGAACTATGTAGAAGCAGAAGGGAGCCGAAGTTATGAGCGGAGGAGAGATCGCGGCGTTGATCGCCGCTGTGGCATTTGCGGTATTGGTAGTTTTTCTTGTTCGAGTACTGATGCAAGTATCAAAAACAGTGACAAAGGTTACACAAACAGTCGAGGAGGCCAATACGACGATTCGCGTAGTAACCAAAGATGTCGACGTTTTATCAAGTGAAGTAGAAGGGCTGTTGGTGAAGACCAACGCGCTATTAAATGATGTCAATGGTAAAGTAGCAACGATTGATCCGTTGTTTACGGCAGTCGCTGATCTTAGTGAAAGTGTCTCCGAGTTAAACAACTCCGGAAAACAGGCAATCTCCAAACTGGGAGCAGTCACTAAAACGACAGCTCAGGCGACAGTTGCCGGAAAAGTTGGTCAGACGGCCATGAAATTTTTCAAAGAGCGCAACAGTAAAAAAGGTTAAGTAAGTATCCGGCGTGGCGATCTACAATTAGATTACCAGCCTTAAAAAAGCAAGTATATGGAGGGATAGGAAATGGGTAAAACAGGTGGATTTTTATTAGGCGCCGTAATCGGTGCCAGTGCAGCAGCAGCGGCAGCATTGTTATTAGCTCCTGAATCAGGAAAAGAATTGCGAGAAAAATTGGCAGCGAGAGCAGATGATTTTTTTGATACTGTCAGTGATTATACCGATGTTGTCAAAGAAAAGAGCGGTGATTTGACAGAAGTTGCCAAAGACACAGCTGTGAAATTTAGCCAACAAGCCGAAGATTTGGCGGGTAACATCAAAGATAAAACGGCAGATTCCTTTGATAATCTCCACGAAGGTTCCGGGGATTTATTGGAAAACCTGAAAAAGCAGACTGGCGACTTGTCCCAACGTTTCAAAAAATCAGCAGATGAGCTGAAAGAAGAAGGTTCCAATCTGGCAGATGAGGTACAAGACAGCATGGAAGACATTGTGATTGATGTTAAAGATGCAACGGGTGATTTTAAGGAAACAGCCGCGGATGCTGTAGACGAGGCGAAACCCGTAGTCGATGACCTGAAAGCCGAAACCCAAGCTGCAGCTGCGGATTTAAAAGATACTGCGACTGAAAACACGATAGAAGCGAAAGAATCATTTGAAGATGCCGCTGCCGATTTAAAAGAAGTCATGGAAGAAAACAATCCTGACCAAGGAGATGCCTAAGAAAAAATTCCATGATAAAAGGAAATAGGTCGGGATAATCGTCCTGTCACCATCCTACAAAGTGAAAAACATCAATATAAGCCTCAAGCAAAAATCCCAGTCATTTCCATTAAACACAATGGAGATGACTGGGATTTTCACTGTTAAAAACTTCAAAGGTACAATGCAAATAAACGATGAAACTATCTTTTTATACTTAGTTATCTTAGAGTCAAAATCAATCCAAGACGATGAGCTGCTTATCAGTTTTAGTGAAAGGAACGCAGCCGTCTGAAGTGACATAGACACAGTCTTCGATCCTGACGCCGACTTTACCGGGAATGTAGATGCCTGGTTCCAAAGAAAAGCACATGCCTTCTTCAATCACCAGGTCGTTACCGGCGACTAGCGAAGGAAATTCATGGACAGTGGTGCCAATCCCGTGTCCCAGTCGGTGATTGAAATACTCGCCGTAGCCAGCTTCAGTAATCACATCACGAGCAATCTGATCCAATTGTGCAGCAGTCACTCCAGGACGAACGGCTTTTTCTGCTGTCAGTTGTGCATTTAAAGTCAATTCGTAGATTTCCCGCTGAAAAGCAGTCGGCTCTTTGAAGGCAACTGTACGGGTGGCATCACTACAATAGCCATTCCAGATAGTACCAAGGTCAAAAAGTACCAATTCATGAGGTTTCACTGTATTTTTACCTGGTTCGCCGTGGGGACTGGCAGCGTTGGTCCCCGCTAAGACCATCGTATCAAAACTCATATGAGAGACACCCCGGCGTTTCAATTGATATTCGATTTCAGCGACGATTTCCGCTTCTTGTGCCCCTTCTTTGACTGCCGCAAATCCGATTTCAAAGGCAACATCTGCCCAGTTACCGGCTTCAAGCATCGTTTGAATTTCTGCCTCGGTTTTGATGAGCATCAATTTTTGCAAAGTAGGGGTCAGATCAAAGGAAAAGTCACATTGGGGGAACATTTTTTGCAGCAACTCAAAGCGATCGACAGTTAAGGCATTTTTCTCCAATGCCATCTTAGCTGGTTTGCCATAGCGGTCATTGATGGCTGACTGAATCATTTGCCACGGATTTTCGCTATCCAGGTAACCAAGGACATCATAAGGCCAGCTGCTGTTTTGAGCATCTTCTACTTCCAAAGCCGGTGTGAACAAAAATGGATCACCATCGACCGGGATGAACAAGGCAAGGATCCGTTCGTGGGGATCGCTGGCATAGCCGCTCAAATAGGCGATGTGACCAGGATCAGTGACGTAAGCCAAGTCTGCATGGTTTTGCGAGAGGGCACTACGCAGTTGGGAAATTTTTTCTTGATTCATAAAGCATCCTCTTTTCCGATTCATAAATCACCCCCCGCTTGTTAACAAAAACGTAAGCTGGCAAACGAGGTGGCTGTCTTGCAAGTCGTTTCTATTATAGCATGATAAGATCAAAAGAATAATTGAAAGAAACAGTTAGTTTTCATGAAAATGGGAATAAAACGGTTGCATTCTTTGAAATAACATGATATTCTTACCTAGAAATGTAAATCAGATTTTCTGAAAATGAAAAAAAGGAGCATAAATATGGATAAACAAACTATTACAATCTATGATGTTGCACGGGAAGCCAACGTTTCAATGGCAACCGTTTCGCGGGTGGTCAATGGGAATCCCAACGTTAAACCAGCCACTCGTAAAAAGGTTCTGGAGGTCATTGATCGTCTGGATTACCGTCCCAATGCCGTGGCTCGTGGGCTAGCCAGCAAAAAGACAACAACTGTCGGGGTGATTATCCCTGATGTCAGCAACATGTTCTTCTCTTCTTTGGCGCGGGGGATTGACGATGTTGCCACCATGTACAAATATAACATCATTTTAGCCAACTCTGACGGCGACAGCCAAAAGGAAGTCAATGTCTTGAACAACTTGTTGGCAAAACAAGTAGATGGCGTTATTTTCATGGGCCATCGAATTACCGATGAAGTACGAGGCGAATTTTCTCGTTCTAAGACACCAGTAGTTTTGGCAGGCTCCATCGATCCCGATGAACAAGTTGGCTCTGTCAATATTGATTACACTGCAGCAACCAAAGATGCAGTTGATTTGTTGGCGAAAAACGGCAACCAGAAGATCGCTTTTGTCAGCGGCGCGCTGATTGATCCAATCAATGGTCAAAACCGCTTGAAAGGGTACAAAGCAGCATTGAAAGAAAATAATTTGGAGTACAATGAAGGACTGATCTTCGAAGCTAAATACAGCTTTAAAGACGGCTTAGGTTTGGTAGAACGCATCCTAAACAGTGGTGCAACTGCAGCTTACGTCACTGATGATGAATTAGCTATCGGAATTTTGGACGGTTTGATTGATGCCGGCAAGAAAATTCCGGAAGACTTTGAAATCATTACCAGCAACAATTCTTTATTGACAGATGTCGCTCGTCCACGGTTGTCATCAATCACACAACCTTTGTATGATTTAGGTGCCGTATCGATGCGCCTGTTGACAAAAATGATGAATAAAGAAGATGTAGAAGAAAAAAGCATCATCTTGCCATATGGTATTGATGAAAAAGGCTCAACTAAATAAGCTGTCGTAGAAAAAGCGTCTCCCGATTATTTGTGGGGGACGCTTTTTTGAAAGGCTTAAGCGCAAAAAGACGGCGACTTTCCAATGATTTTTAGGAAAGATCGCCGTCTTTTTTGGCCCACATTTGGTAGTGCTAGCTTTGTAGCGATCGCTAATGATTGCTACAAAGCCACTACGCAGCTGCTCTATTCAATAGCTCAATTTTTTTGTGTTTCTTTGTTGTCCTCATTTTTTTCAGTGTCTTTTGACGTCTCTGTTTTTTTATTATCTTCTGAGGTGCTGGAGTCCTTGGTTTCTTCTTTGTTGTCAGCAGATTCAGAAGAAGGGGTCGTCTGATCAGCAGCACTTGCTGCCGAACTGGAGCTGGAAGTTCCAGTCTTATTCTTATCTTTTTCTTCTGTCTTTTTCTTTTCTTCTTCTTTGCCGTAAATCGTTTCCCAATAGGCTTGATAGTTGGCTGCCGTGCCACCGATACCAAACTCAAAACTACTTTTAGCTGGTTCGCCTTTTGCATAAAGAGAGCTCACTGTTTCTAAAGGTACAGTTTGTTCTTTTTTATTAACGGTGACTTTCCCAGGAAGTTCGCCAGTCGCTTTGGCAACTTCATAGGATTTGACGCCGTCTGCCAGTTGGAATCGCTGATCGATGCCAAAGACGTCTGGATTGGCCATGTAGACGCGATTGACTAGATAGGCCATATAATTGGCAGTTCGGACCGAAGCATTGCGATCGTTTTTGATAGTGTTATTTTCTACCCCCGACCAACTGCTGATGGTGATTGCTGGTGTTGATACGATCAGCCAGGAGTCGCGGTATTCATCAGAAGAACCGGTTTTACCCACCCAATCGCCTTCTCCCAAGTACCAATTTAAGCTGGATACGAAATCTTTAAACCGTGTCGTATAGCCAGCATCCACAATGCCGCGCATCAAGTCATTCATGATAGAGGCGGTTTGTTTGGAATAGACTTGAACGGGATTTTCTTTGTGCTGGTAGATAACATTGCCGGCATTATCGGTAATGGAGTCAATCATGTAGCCTTCTTGATAAACGCCGCCATTCGCCAGTGTTTGGAAGCCGTTTGTCTCATTTAACGGTGAGACGTCGTTAGGGCCTAAAGCTGCAGATTCATTGAACCAGTCATCACTAGCGGCAAAATTCATTTTTTTCAAGTATTCGTCATAAGCAGCGGTCTCTCCGACTTTTTCCTGGAAATCCCGATAGACATGGGTCGCCGGAATATTGCTGGATTGAACCAGGGCTTCTCTGACGGACTGGAAGGTGTTAGAACCGGTATTGGTGGCATTGACGATGGGTTTTCCTTTGTCTTCGCCATTTTGCCAAGTGGTTTCAAAGTCGGAAAGCTTGGTTTCTGTACCGATTAGGCCTTGGTCAATCGCCGGTCCGTAGACCAATAGCGGTTTGATAGAAGAGCCTGCGGGACGTGTGATGTTAAAGGCGTGGTTAAGCTGCGTATCATTGAAGTCCCGACCACCAACAAAGCCCAAGATGCGACCCGTGTGATTATCCATCATGATATTGCCCACTTGCACTGTCCCGGTATTTTCACCGTCTAACATATAACCGTATTCTGCCACCGCATCCTGCATCGCATTATAGATTGTTTTGTCGATGGTGGATTTGACCGTATAGCCACCGGAAACCAATTCTGAAGAGGCTTTTTCGAGATACTCTTTTTTGACTTTTTCCTTTTGATACTCTTTATCGGAAACCTTGTCATCTTTTCGCAGCTTGTCTGCCATCAGTTCCTGTGCCTCACCCAAAACCGTGTAATAAAGATAGCCGTGGTCGTTGGCATCTCGTTCTTGGCGAGGTAGAAAGTCTTTGGTCAGGTCATATTTTTTTGCTTCTTCGTATTCCTTTTTAGTAATACTGTGGTTGCGGTACATACTAAAGAGGACGAAATCTTTACGCTTCAAGCCGGCAGAAAGATTTTCTTTGAGCTGACCGGTATTGTCGTAAGGACTGTACGTGATAGGACTTTGAGGCAAGCCGGCGATAAATGCTGCTTGGGCAAGGTTGACTTCATCCGCATTTTTCCCGAAGATCCCTTTGGCAGCTTCTTGGACACCAGCGATATTTTGGCCCCGATTGTTCCGCCCAAATGGTGAGACGTTCAGGTACATAGTGACGATGTCATCTTTGGAGAAATACTTTTCCACTTCCATCGCCAAAAGAATTTCGTTAGCCTTACGCTTAAAGGTCGTTTCATTGCTCAGCACCTGTTGTTTTACCAACTGCTGTGTCAACGTCGAACCACCGCCACCACCGCCAAATCCGGTAGCTTCCGATAAGAGGGCCCGCACGACGGATTTAGGGACGACACCGTTGTGTTCATTGAAATATTCATCTTCGGTATCAATGATGGCTTGCTTCAACAAGTCGGAAATCTTATCTGATTTGACTGCTGTTCGCATTAAGTCAGAGCGAATCGTTGAGATATTGCTGTTGTCCGCATAGACCAACTTCGATGTCTCGGAATACTCTCCCAGAGTTTTCTGCATTTCCTTTTTAGTGGGCGTCTTGGTATCTTCTACCAGGTAAGCAAAGTAACCAGCACCGATACCGGCTGCTAGAGCACCACCGATGATTAAAAAGGAGATGATTACCAAGAGCAGCGCGTGGAGTGTTCGCAGTGTGACATTAAAATAAAACCAACCCTTCGATTTTGCCTCTGGCTCATCGTGGTGTTGGCGTTTTTTTCTTTGGGGCACATTTTTCACCTCAATCATAGAATAAAACTGAGCGGCCTTGCGCCCAGAAGTAAGACAATTACCGTTGTATTATAGCAAAAAAGACTTCAAATGGACAGTGCTCAGAAAATCGCTGCCGCAATACTAATAAAATCGCAAACAATTCCCTTCGTAACCCTTTTATTTACAGGGCAATTCAGTTAAGATGAACAGGTAAAGAAAAGGAAAATCACCGAGATTTGGCAAAGTGCGTTTGCCTTGGTGATCAGAGGATGCTCGGGTTTCACCTGTTACGAGCATCTGACAATGAATAAGGAGGCTACACCATGGGTTCTGCATTTTTTGAAGAACTGAAAGGTCGCGGTCTGGTGCACCAGGTCACCGATGAAGCGGCACTGGAAAAACAATTAAACGAAGAGTCTGTGAAGTTGTATATCGGCTTTGACCCGACGGCGGACAGTCTGCATATCGGTCATTTGCTGCCGATTTTGATGCTGCGACGTTTCCAACAAAACGGTCATGTACCTATCGCTCTTGTGGGCGGCGGTACGGGAATGATTGGGGATCCTTCCTTTAAAGATCAAGAGCGTCAGTTGAATACGCTGGATACGGTCAAAGAGTGGTCCCAAAGCATCAAAAATCAACTTTCTCGCTTTATCGATTTTGATGATGACACCAATCCTGCGATTGTTGCCAATAATTATGATTGGTTGGGGGAAATGAAACTGATCGATTTCTTACGGGATGTCGGCAAAAATTTCACCATTAATTACATGATGTCAAAAGAAAGTGTCAAACGCCGGATTGAAACTGGTATTTCCTACACCGAGTTTGCTTATCAGTTGCTGCAGGCCTACGACTTTTTGAAATTATACGATACACAAGGCTGTCTGTTGCAATTGGGTGGCTCTGATCAATGGGGCAACATCACGTCTGGAATTGAATTGCTGCGACGTGAGCGAGAAGTTCAAGGATTTGGACTGACTATGCCATTGATTACTAAAGCAGATGGCACTAAATTTGGGAAGACAGAGGGCAACGCTGTTTGGTTGGATCCAGAAAAAACCACGCCTTACGAGTTTTACCAATTCTGGATCAATACAGATGACCGGGATGCTGTTAAATTCCTGAAATACTTCACATTCTTGAGCTTGGATGAAATCGCCGCAATCGAAAAAGAATTCGCGGCTGCTCCAGAATCTCGTGTGGCACAAAAAGCGTTGGCAAAAGAAGTAACCACTTTGGTTCACGGTGAAGCGGCGTACCAACAAGCCCTGCACATTTCTGCGGCTTTGTTTTCTGGTGATGTGAAAGATCTTTCAGCAGCAGAAATCAAACAAGGGTTTAAAGGTGTGCCAAGTTACCAAGTCAAGGCTGAGGATGATCTAACTTTGGTAGAATTGCTGATTACAGCAGGTATCGAGCCTTCCAAGCGTCAAGCGAGAGAAGATATTCAAAACGGTGCCATCTATGTGAATGGCGACAGACGTCAAGAATTAGAAGCTGTCTTGACTGACGACGATAAGCTTGAAGGGCATTTTACCGTGATTCGCCGTGGTAAGAAAAAATATTTCTTGCTGGAATTTTGAAGCAGTCTTTAAGAGTCTTTCTTTTCTGTTAACGAGTTCTATCAAATAGTAGGTAACAGCTGATCCGGCGATTACGCCGGCCTGCTTAATTTATCTTTTGTCTGCTGAATTGTCTGGCTGATAAAGTAAATCTTGCCTTGTAACAATAATTGGCTAGCTTGCCACTCGTTGCAGAAATTCAAAAGGGGCTTCAAAAACTAATCAATAAAAGCCTGACATAATCATTCATTCATGGCTTTGGATCGGTCCGCTCAAGGTCCGATCTTTTTTTACATATTGGAAAAGTGCTTTTCATAGAATTAACGCAGGAGAGTGTAGGATGGGGCATATCATTATCAACGCGCTGACTTTATTTGTTATCATCTTTTTAGGCTGGTTCATCAAACGAATGGGGCTCTTATCAAAAGCCGATGGGAATACCTTGTCACAGATTATTGTCAATGTCACCCTTCCGGCGGTTATCATTGTGAACCTCGCCCGGTTGGAGTTATCCGGCTTTTTACTGCTCTTGATACCAGGGGCTGTCCTGGTGACCTTGGTCCAGATTCTTATCGGGAAACTGTTTGCCGCTAAGCAAGCACCGGCAGACCAATTGTTTTTGCTATACGGGGTTTCGGGTTTCAATATTGGAAATTTCACACTACCCTTTGTCCAGAGCTTTTTTAGTGCCGGTATTCCGGTCTTGTCGATTTTTGACATTGGCAATTCCATCATGCTGGCAGGTGGCACGACGGTGGCGATTGACGCTTTGACAGGGCGCAACGAAAAGGTCAGTATCCGCCGTATTTTACAAAAACTTGTGAGTACACCACCATTTACTTGTTATGTGGTGATGCTGGTAATTCGCCTGTTACAGGTAGAACTCCCCTCACAAATCATCAGCGTATTGAGCCCAGTTGCCGCTGCCAACACGTTTTTATCCATGTTCATGATTGGCCTGTATCTGGAACTCCGTTTACCGCGGCAGTCTTTAGGAATCGTGGTTAAAGCGCTGGGACTGCGGTACAGTATTGGCGGTGGCTTGTTATTGGTCATCTTGTCATTGCCGATTTCGCAAACTGTGAAAATGATTTTGTGTCTGCTGGCAGTCACGCCGGTGCCGCTTTTCAGTGTGATTCATTCGGTTGCGGCCGGAGTCAAAGAAGAAGTTGCTGGTTTTTGTTCATCTGTCAGTTTTTTGTTGAGCTTGGTGTTTATGACCACTATTGTGACGGCTTTTGGAATTTAAAAAAGACCATCAAGTGGCGGAGAAATCATTTTCAGATTATTGGAATGTTAACAATTAAAACTATAAAAAGGAGCAAGTAATTATGCTATTATTGGGATCCCATGTTTCTATGAGTGGAAAAAAGATGTTGCTGGGAGCAGCAGAGGAAGCGGCCGGTTATGGCGCTTCGACTTTTATGATTTACACGGGAGCACCACAGAATACCCGCAGGAAACCGATTGAAGAATTGAATATTGCCAGCGGCCAACAATTTATGGAGGGGCACGGGCTTTCCAATATTGTCGTTCACGCTCCTTACATCATCAATTTAGGTAACACGATTAAAACGGAAAACTTTGGCTTTGCTGTCGAGTTTTTACGAGAAGAGATTCGGCGAGCCCAGGCATTAGGGGCAAAACAGATTACTCTGCATCCAGGGGCTCATGTGGGGGCCGGTGCCGAGGCGGGTATCAAGCAAATTATTAAAGGCTTGAATGAAGTGCTGGAAAAAGACCAGATTCCCCAAATTGCGCTGGAGACGATGGCCGGCAAAGGAACTGAAGTGGGTCGAACGTTTGAAGAATTAGCTGCAATCATCGATGGGGTTACATTGAATGAAAAATTGTCGGTTACACTGGATACATGCCACACCAACGATGCCGGCTATAATATTAAAGAGGATTTCGATGGTGTATTGAATACCTTCGATAAAGTGATTGGCTTAGAACGACTGAAAGTGGTCCATGTCAACGATTCTAAAAACCCTCAAGGCGCTCACAAAGACCGTCACGCCAATATCGGTTTTGGCACCATTGGCTTTGAGGCACTAAACAAGGTGGTTCATCATCCACAATTAGAAAAGCTGCCGAAAATCCTGGAAACTCCTTATGTGGGAGAAGACAAAAAGGATAAGAAAGCACCTTATGGATTTGAAATCGCAATGCTAAAAAAACAAGTCTTTGATCCAGAGCTCTTAGAGAAAATCATGGCTTAGTCATTCGATTCAAAATAGAAAATGCAAGTTCTCAATCAAGTTCTCAATAGAATTAAATAGAAAAGTAGCAGGTAGTCAAGCAAAGGAGGCTGACTACCTGCTACTTTTTTGTTTTTTAGAAAAGAACCATAATGTTAGTATGAATGCTTTTACGGAATCAGTTGAAAGGCTAGCGAAAGACCTGTCAGCAAACAGTTTGATTTCTGCTTTGAAATCGCTTTAGGCTACTGGATTCAAGCTTACGCCGAAAAAACGTGCAATCTCTGTTTGGGCAGCCTCTCTGCAGTCAGAAGCGTGAATGACATTTTCATCTTTATTAATCGCAAAGTCGCCGCGAATCGTTCCCGGTGCGGCTTTCAGCCCATCCGTAAAACCAACCATCCCCCGGACTAGTTCTACGGCATTTTCCGCCTCTAACACCATATAGATTACGGGACCAGAAGTCATATAATCTAAAATCTCGTTAAAAAATGGTTTATCTTTCAAGTGATCATAGTGAATTTTGGCCAACTCTCGGTCCATCATGGCTACTTGCAGTCCTTTGATGGTCAGTTGCCGATCTTCGAAACGCTGAATAATACGACCAGCTAATTTTCTCCGAATACCATCCGGCTTGATGATAACTAATGTTTGTTCCATAACACAACACCCTTTCATGTATCCTGTATGTTTATAATAGCACGTTTACCTTTAGTTGAAAACGTATACAAGATATAAAACTAAATAAAAATTAGGTAAGATAAAAAATATTTTGATAACGGGAGTACTATTATTCTAATAAGCATAGTCAGCATAAGAAGATTGACAAAATGTATGTACGTGTGTATTATTCAACTAGAACACAGCTGCATGTCACATTTAAAACCTGGAAGACTGACGTCAAACGTGGCGTTTTCCTTAAAAGGATAGAAACGGCACATTATTAGTAGAAAAAGGAGGTAGACAGATGGAATTTTCAGATGAGCGGCCCATCTACATCCAAATCATGGACCTGATCATCCAACAAATCGTCTCTAAGGAATTGCTGCCGGGAGAAAAAGTACCTGCCGTCAGAGAAATGGCTATTCAACTGTCCACCAATCCAAATACTGTCCAGCGAGCTTTACAAGAGTTAGAGCGAGAAGAAATCCTCTATACCCAAAGAGGGCGTGGGCGTTTTGTGACCGCTGATGAAGAGGTATTGGCGCAGTTGGGTGCAGATCGGACCCGCCAAATCATAGAAGATTTTTTGCAAAAAATGCAGGGGATCGGTATTCCGGCACAAGAAGCGCTGGAAAAAACGGCAGCATTTTTAAAGGAGGAGTACCAATGAGTTTGATTGAGGTAAAGAATGTTTCTTATCGCAAGGGGCAAACGACAATTATTGAAAACCTGGACTTTTCCCTTGAAGGGGGGAAGATTGTGGCGCTATTGGGAGAAAATGGTTCCGGGAAAACCACCATCATGCGTCTTTTAGGAGGCTTGGCGCTGAATTGGAAAGGTTCCATTCACATCGATGGGATTCCAGTAGGTCCCAAGACCAAAGAAACGGTTTCTTATTTGGCAAATCCTGACGATTTTGCGAGCGACTCTCAAATTCAACAGGTACTAAATTTTTATGCCGATTTTTATGATAATTTTGATATCGGTAAGGCCCAGCAATTATTAGGTTTTATGAATTTGGAACCCACCGACAAGTTAAAAGGGTTATCACGGGGGAATCGTGAAAAGCTGGCATTGGTGGCTACTTTGAGTCGCAAAGCAAAGGTTTATCTACTGGATGAACCGCTCAGTGGGATTGATTTAATGGCGCGGGAAAAAATCATTGAATCAATGCTCCGCTGGTTTGAAGAGGACAGTCTGCTATTAATTACCACCCATCAAATCACTGAAATCGAGAATATTACTGATGAAGTGATGATTTTAAAAGATGGTCAGATTGCTCTGCAAGCAGATTTGGAAACGGTGCGGGAGAAGCAGCAAACCGGCTTAGAAGGTATTTATCGCCGGGTATTGACAAAGTAGGAGGGAACGTGTGATGGGATTTAAAATTTTTCGCCAGCTTTTTCACGAGCACTTGAAACAATATCTGATTGGTTTTCCAATTATCGTGATTGCAGAAACGATTTTGGCGTATCGGTTAGTTGTTTTTCTAGGAGATTCGCAAAAGGAAATCACCGTATCAGCGACAGCTTTTCTAGGCTTTCTATTGGTTTTTATGTTCTTTTTTTCTGTGATGGAGAATATCTCTGCTATGAAGGTTTGGCAAAATCCCCGCTATCGGCTATTGCCGGTCTCTTCGACGAAATTGTACTTTTCTGTGATGGGCTTTGCTGTTTTCAACCAGGTGCTGTATTTTGCCTTTTTGGCACTTAGCTGGTTGGGAATTGCCAACTCTGTTTTAACAGAAATAACCTGGCCGGGAATGGGAGATTTCTTTGATATTATTCGGACTGTCTTTGTTTTTTCTGTCTCTTTTTCTGTTATTTGGCAGGCTGCCGGATTGCTTACGATGACGATTGCCCAAAATTTCTTTTCCAAGCTTCGACCATTGATGGGAATCATCATTTTTATTGCGTTGATGTTTGCTGATGCGGGTATCAGTCATTTAGGAGAACTCATGGACGGAGTAATTTTCAAGGATGTTAGCCAGACGTTCTTTTATTCCTTAGTGGGGAGAGGACCTTTTGCACTGCTGGCAGTGTTAGTGGGATTAGGAGTTGAGATCGCCTTAGGAATTTATGTTTTGAAACACTTTGCTGAGGCAGAAAGAAGGAATGAACATGTCTAACGTATTGGAATTGTCGAATATCTGGAAACGAATCGGTAAGAAGATGATCATCAAAAATGTTGCATTTACAGTTGAAAAAGGACAAATCGTAGGGCTGTTGGGACCAAATGGTGCTGGGAAAACAACTCTGATTCGAGTTATCGTTTCTTTGATGCAGCTGGATCAGGGAAATATCATGATCAACGGTATTTCCTTATCTAAAGATTATAAGAAAGCAATCGCGCAAGTCGGCGCCATCATCGAGAATCCCGAGTTTTACAACTACATGTCTGGATATGATAACCTGATGCAATATGTGCGGATGGCCCGCAAAGAGATTTCTAAAAAAGAGGTTGATGACGTGGTCAAGGCCGTGCATTTAGAAAACAATATTGATCAGAAGGTCAAGACGTATTCATTGGGGATGCGTCAACGCTTAGGAGTGGCTCAAGCGCTGCTGCATAAACCAGCGTTATTAGTCCTTGATGAGCCTATGAACGGTCTCGATCCAAAAGGAATGCGGGAATTTCGGGAGATGATGTTAGCCCTACGAGACCAGGGGATCTCTGTGTTGGTTTCCAGTCATCAGCTGAGTGATATCGAGCAAATCGCCGACCATCTCGTCATCTTGCAAAAAGGTGAAGTTACTCACCGAGTCTCCATGGCTGAAATTAAAAACGGTTCTGGTAATGTAATTGAGCTGATTACCAGCGATAATGCAGCTGCTGAAAAACTGCTGGCAGCCTCAGGATTTTTGAACCTTCACACAGAAGGTGACAAAGTTTTTGTGACGACTAGTGAAGATCGTCGTAGCGAAATTGCCGCTTTGTTGGTCAAAAACGAGATTGGCTTATTGCAATTGAATCAAAAGGTCAATTCACTAGAAGATGTCTTCTTGGAATGGACCGAAGAGGGAGGCTTATAAGATGCTAGCACTTGTTAAAAATGAATGGATCAAATTGAGTAAAAAGAATTCGACTTGGATCATGTTGGGAATGCTAGTTCTATTGACTGGTGGGTTAAACTTTTTGACGGGCATGATCTCTTCAGGAGAAGCCAGTGCCAACTCGATGTTTGCTTCTCTTTCCCAGATGACTTCATTTCTGAACTTGTTTGTGGTGATTGTTGCCGCGTCTTCCATCGCTGAAGAATTTTCTCGCGGCACCATCAAATTTTTACTGATTCGCCCTTATTCCCGCACACAGATTTTTGCGGCCAAGTTCATCAATTCGTTGCTGTTTGCTTTGTTGGGCACGGGCATCTTGTTTGTGACTTGTTTGGGAAGTGCCAACTTGTTTATGAAAGCTGAGTCTCCTTTTTTGAAGGCTGGTGGCTTTGGTGATTGGTCGGCGATGAAAGTGGCTTTAGTGACTGCCGGTGTCAATCTGATTCTAATCCTGTTTTATCTGGCGCTTACGATGTTCATCTCGGCTGCAATGCGTTCTCAGGCAATGTCGGTAGGCTTAGGTATTGGAATGCTGTTTGGTGCACCTCTGCTCAACAGTATGCTGATGATGGGGCAAGAAAAGTATCCTTGGCTGAAATGGAATATTTTTAACACTGCCAATATTAAAGAAACGATTCCCCAGTTGGCAGGTGTCAAACTGGAAGCCTATCTGACCCTTGATTTTTGGCAGTCTTTAGGGGGGATTGGCGTCTATGGTGTGTTACTGTATATTTTTGCGAATTGGATTTTCAGTGCCCGTGATGTGGCGTTAAGCTGATTTTAAATAAAAAGAGTAGGCGCTTTTCGAAATTGTGAGGAATTTCGGGAAACGCCTTTTCTTTTGTTGGGATATCTAGTAAAATATCTCATTGAGAAGACTGCGCAGCTTTTGCCTGGGCAAGATCAAAGAGAAAGGAGGAATTGAGATGCAAACACCGGTAGTCGTTTTATTGGTAGTCATCGCACTGTTGTTAGGTGCTGTGGGTGGTTTCTTTTTGGCCCGTAAATATATGCAAAACTATCTTGAACAAAATCCTCCCATTAATGAGGACATGCTGCGTTCTATGATGATGTCGATGGGGCAAAAGCCTTCTGAGAAAAAGATTCGTCAAATGATGGCGCAAATGAAAGGACAGCAGGCTGCTAATAAGAAAAAGTAAGCAGACAGTGTCTTAGGCAATGTTACCAGCGGGCTGATTTTCGGCTCGCTGTCTTTTTTTGTGGCTTGAAAGAATCACCTCGAAATACAGCCTTAAATCTTGGAGAAAGCAGACTGGAAACAAGGATTCTCCGAGTGTTCAAAAGAGGCAATTGTGATTTGAAAGCAAATTTTTCCCTTGAGTTATTTAAAAACTCTGGTAATAGACAACATTCAAGCTTATCAGAAAACAGAGGGAAGGCACTTATCAGAAAGAAGGTTGAAAATGTCAATTTTCCGCAAGTTGGACTGGTTCTTTAAAAAGGAACGCAAAGCATACTTGATTGGAGTCACTGCTTTGGTGCTGGTGGCTCTGGTTCAATTGATCCCACCAAAAGTAGTGGGGATCATTATTGATGAAATCGCTGATCATAATATTCAAATGAAGGTGATTGTCTTTTGGATTGTGATTTTACTCTTGGCGGCTTTAGGCCAGTATGTTTTTCGCTATGTGTGGCGGATGAATATCTGGGGTGGGGCGGCTCGTTTAGAAAAAGATCTCCGGCGACAACTCTTTGATCACTTTACCAAGATGGATCACGTCTTTTATCAAGAGCATCGTACCGGTGATTTGATGGCACATGCGACCAATGATTTAAACGCCATTCAAAATGTGGCAGGAGCTGGAATCCTGACTTTTGCCGATTCATTTATTACTGGCGGCGCTACGATTGTTGCCATGATTTTGTTTGTAGATTGGCGCTTGACTTTGATTGCGCTGTTGCCGTTGCCCCTTTTGGCAGTGACGTCTCGGGTTCTAGGCTCCAAGCTGCACGATGCTTTTCGTGATTCCCAAGAGGCGTTTTCTGATATCAACGACAAAACGCAAGAAAGTATTACCGGGATCAAAGTCATCAAAACATTTGGACAAGAAAAAGAAGACTTGGAAGATTTTCAGAAGAAGATTGACCAGGCCATCGTAAAAAATCGACGGGTTAACTTTCTAGATGCCTTGTTCGATCCGTTTATTACGGTGATCATCGGGATCAGTTATGTCATCACCATCATTGTGGGTGGCCGTTTCATTATGCAAGGGACAATCACGATTGGTCAGATGGTTTCTTTCATCAGCTATATCGGGATGTTGGTGTGGCCGATGTTTGCCATTGGCCGCTTGTTTAATGTTTTAGAACGAGGAAATGCAAGCTATGACCGGGTGGCAGAACTGCTGCAAAAAAAGACCCACATTGTGGAGAAAGCCGATGCAATCACTACTCCTGCTGAGGGTGATCTGAATGTGGAAATTGCTTCGTTTGCTTATCCGGATGCAGCTGAAAAAAAGGCTCTTGCACAGATTAAATTCGTATTGACTAAAGGAGAAACGTTAGGAATTGTTGGTAAAACTGGCGCCGGCAAAACAACACTCTTGAAACTTTTAATGAGAGAATACGACGATTACAACGGCAAAATCACGTTTGGTGAAGTTGACATCAAAGATTATTCGTTGGACGCGCTTTTGCCGGCAATCGGGTATGTGCCACAAGACCATTTTCTCTTTTCTATGACCATTCGTGACAATATTCGCTTTGCTGATCCAAAATTGGCACAAGAAAAAGTTGAAGCGGCGGCTGCCTTGGCTGCCATTGATGAGGACATTAAAGGATTGCCCCAGGGGTACGACACCATGGTAGGTGAGCGGGGTGTTTCCCTTTCAGGTGGACAAAAGCAGCGAATTTCGATTGCGCGAGCATTGGTAGTGGATCCTGAATTACTGATTTTGGATGATGCACTATCTGCGGTGGATGCCAAGACTGAAGAAGCAATCTTATCAGGGCTAAAGAGCTATCGTAAACATAAGACGACCATCATTGCCGCCCATCGGCTAAGCTCTGTGATGCATGCCAAAGAGATTGTTGTTTTGGATGAAGGCCGGATCATTGAAAGAGGAAGTCATGAAGAACTCTTGGCACTAGGTGGTTGGTATCACCGTATGTGGGAACGACAGCAGTTGGAAGCCAAAATCGAAGGAGGGGCTACAGAATAATGGAAGAAAATCAATCAGCTTGGTCTAAATCAATCCCTTTTTCCGAACAAAAGGTGATTATTAAGCGGATGTTCAAATTCGCCAAACCTTTTCGTAAGACCTTCTTTGGGGCCATTGGCTTTGCCCTCTTGTTATCGGTAGTCAATGTGCTTTTGCCGCGTATCATCCAGACCTTTATGGATGATTACCTGACTCCTAAAACAGCAACCACTGAAATTATCTGGTTTTTTGCGGCGCTGTATCTTTTCGGTGTGGTCATGAAGGCAGTCATCTGGTTTTACCAGTGGTTTATGTATTCCATGGCTTCGCTGCGAACCTATCAGTTTGTGCGGACGAAATTGTTTGAAAAGCTCCATACTTTGGGGATGCGTTATTTTGATCAAACACCAGCAGGTTCCATCGTATCTCGAGTCTCCAATGATACAGAAACACTCTATGAATTTTGGTATGTCTTTTTGATGTTACTGACGGGTGTGTTTGCAGTCGCTTCGTCATTTATTGCGATGTTTCAGATTTCTGCTAAGATCGCATTGGCAAACCTCGTATTTTTACCGATTCTCTTGGTAGTCATCTGGTATTATCAAAAATACAGCTCACGGATTTATCGCCGGATGCGGGAAAAGCTCAGTCAATTGAATACTAAGTTGAATGAGTCAATTTCGGGAATGAGAATCATCCAACAATTTCGCCAAGAAGCTCGTTTAAACGAAGAGTTTGAAACTATTAATGACGATTATCTGAAGACTCGCTTTGCCATGATCAAGACTAACTCGTTGTTGTTGTCACCGATTATTAATTTTCTGTATGCTATCGCATTGGCGCTGTCATTGACTCTTTTCGGAATCGATGCGCTGCATTCCTCAGTAGAAGTGGGGTTAATTTATGCATTTACCACTTATGTCCAAGCTTTTTTCAACCCCATGAGTCAGATGATGGATTATCTTTCAGTCTTCACAGATGGCATCGTAGCTTCCAGCCGAATTCTGCGGATTATGGATGAAAAAGAATACACCCCGCAGCAAAATCCTGGAGCTGATCAGGTGATTCAAAAAGGGAAGATTGAATTTCGCAATGTCAGCTTTTCTTATGATGGACAGCAAGACGTTTTGAAGGATATCTCCTTTGTGGCCCATCCCGGTGAAACCGTCGCACTGGTTGGTCATACCGGCAGCGGGAAAAGCTCGATTATCAATGTATTGATGCGCTTTTATGAATTTACGGAAGGCCAGATCCTCATCGATGATCGGGATATCCGTGACTATCCGCTGGAAGAACTTCGGCAAAAGATGGGGTTGGTCTTACAGGATGCCTTCATGTTTTTTGGAGATATTTCTGACAATATCCGTTTGCTAAATCAAACGATTACTGACGAACAAGTTCAAGCTGCCGCCCGTTTTGTTCAAGCCGACAAATTTATTGAAAGTTTACCTGGGGGGTATCATGGGAAAGTAATTGAAAGGGGAGCGGGATATTCTAGTGGCCAGCGCCAACTGATTTCTTTTGCCCGGACGATGGTCACTGATCCCAAGATTCTCGTGTTAGATGAAGCAACGGCTAATATCGATACAGAAACAGAAGGTTTGATCCAAGAAGGGTTAGCCAAGATGCGTCGAGGCCGAACCACGATTGCGATTGCTCACCGTCTGTCCACCATTCGCGACGCCGACACGATTTTGGTTTTGGACAAAGGTCGGGTTGTGGAACAAGGCAACCATGAAGAACTGTTGCAGCAAAACGGTCTGTATGCCGATATGTATAAATTACAATCAGCAGAAAATTAGCAGACTGCAGATTGTAAAGGTCTCACCATCAAACAAGAAATAGGCGACAGGCTCTTATCCAGTCTCACTCCAAGACTGTCGAGATTATTTCTCAAGGGCAAAATAAGATGACCGTCAGTAGCTGATTGTGTGGATCAGTTCTGACGGTCATTATTTGTAGTCGTCTTATTGTCATCGTTCATTTGGTTATTAGTTGAGTCTTTTTCAGCAGTTGGAGAATCAGTTTAGCGGTCAGTCCCCAGATTGGGCCATATTTGGTTTCGAAAACATAGATTTCTTCAAAAGCGTTGCCCCAAGGTTCGTGGTAGCGAGCTGGCAAGAAGAGGGTCTCAGCAGGTAAGAACCATTCTTTTTGCAAGGTATTGCTTTTTTCTTGATAGGGATGAATCAAGACGGGACATAAATAGCGTTGCGGCGGATTTTCAATAAAATAGGTGAGTGGCAGTGTGAAAACTTCTGCGACTTCTGCTGGTTGTGGGGTAAGACCCGCAAGCTCTGTCACAGGAAATTCTCCTACAAAAGCTGAGATGCGCGTTCCGCTGGCAATTAGCAAAGTATCCAACTGCCCCCAAACATTTTCTGACGGCACCATGACACCGAGTTCTTCAAAAGTTTCTCGTAGAGCACCGCTGCAAGGTGAAGCATCTTTAGCGTCTACTTCTCCGCCAGGAAAGCAGATCTCGCCACCTTGACGAATCGTGGCTGCCCGCTTTTCAAAAAGCAGATGCCACTCACCATCTCCCTGGGTAAGTAATGGTAAGAAAACTGCGGCGTGAAACCATTGTTCAATCCCGTCAATTCCCGGTGTATGCTCAAGTGAAACGCGAATTTTTTCTGAAAGATTTTCTATCATCCTAATCCCTCCGCTCACATCATAACAAAAAGCTGAAGGCAATGAAAAGTGCCTGCTTTGTTTTTACTAATATTAAAAAGACAGAGCCTACTATTAGTGACTTCTATAAAATATCATAGAAAATCTAATTTGATGTCTTTTTGACTTTCTTTCAAAAAAGTGTTGACAGCGTTTTCTTCATTTGTTAGGATATAGATGAATTAAATAGACATCTTAAGTCTGGATAGTGATTGTGAAAAACAAGCTAAACCTGATGAAGCCACTTCTTTGTGTGCATTCATTGGGTTTTTTTCTATGTTTTCCTTGATTTCACTACTCAAAAAAAGTTAAAAAATAACTTGATGAAAGCGTTGACACTTTAGATTTGATTGTTTATCATTTAGATGTGATATGAATTAGAAAATTATTATAATAATCGTTCTAAAATGAACGATCGGGGGCTTGAAAATGAAAATCGTCAAGATTCTAAATAACAATGTGGTTTTGACGAAAGATGAAAAAGATAACGAAATCATCGTGTCAGGTCGCGGGCTGGCATTTCAAAAGAAGTGTGGGGATCTCATTGAGGAAGAAAAAATCGATAAGCGTTATCGGTTGAGTGATTCCGGCGCCTCCCAGCGATTTCAAGAATTGCTGATGGATGTTCCCGTTACTTATCTGGAGTTGGCGACTGAAATCATCGATGATGCCAAAAAGCAGTTGTCGGCACCGGTAAATGATTCAGTATATATTTCAATCACTGACCATCTGTATACAGCAATTCAGCGAGTGAAAAAAGGCATTCGTTTGCGCAATCTTTTGCTGTGGGACATTAAACGTTTTTTCCCGGATGAATTTTCTATCGGGCAAAAAGCAGTGACCATGATTAAAACGAAATATCGACTGGATCTGGGGGAAGACGAAGCGGGAAATATTGCACTGCATTTGGTCAACGCCCAAACTGAGACGGAGCATCAAGACGTGTATGAGATGACCGAGCTGATGCAGGAGATTATCCAAATTGCCAGTTATTATTTCAAAACCCAGTTCGATGAAGAGTCGGTTTACTTCTATCGCTTTACGACACATTTGCGCTTTTTTGCTTCTCGTATCATGGGCGGCCGTCAATATCAGGACGAGACCGATGAAGAATTGCTGTTGATCATCCAACGGAAATACCGTAATGCCTATCAATGTGTCTTAAAGATTCAACAGTTCATTACAGAAAAGTACCACTATGTGATGAGCAATGATGAAAAATTATATCTGACAATCCATCTGGCCAGATTGGTGCAGAAGGCGAATCAGTGATAATACTTTTGAAAAAGGAGGGAAGAGGTTCACCCGCATTAAAAAGGTTGTCTGCATTTATTTATTTTCTACATACCAATAAGGAGGGAAAATTGTGGGAAAATATCGTGAGTTATCTGAAAAAATCGTTGCCAATGTCGGGGGTAAGGAGAACATTAATAGCCTGACCCACTGTATCACTCGCTTGCGTTTCAAATTGAAAGATGAAGGAAAAGCCAACGATGAGGTTTTGAAAAATATGGACGGTGTCGTAACCGTAATGAAATCAGGCGGCCAATACCAAGTGGTCATCGGAAACCATGTACCGGCAGTGTATGAAGATGTCATCGATGTAGCCGGTATTTCTGCTGACAGCGGGGGTGAAGCTTCTGGAGGCAATATCTTCAATCGGATTATCGACATTTTGAGTGGCTGTTTCCAACCGTTTTTGGGAGCGCTGTCAGCAGCGGGTATGGTAAAAGGGTTGAATGCGCTGTTAGTATTCTTAGCGACGCAGACAGGTTGGTTTGAATATACCACTACCGGCGGCACGTATATGATGCTTAATGCTATTGGGGATGCTATCTTCTTCTTCATGCCGGTAATTGTTGGGTATACGGCTTCTCGGAAATTCGGCTTGAACACGATGGTAGGGATGGTAATCGGAGCGGCGTTATGTTACCCAGGAATCCAGGCTAGTGCTTTGGCATCCATGTATCCAGATGGGGCAGCTCACAGTTTGTTCGGACTGCCGGCTTACGAAACCTTCTTGGGTATTCCGTGGGTAGCTGGTAACTACACCAGTTCTGTGATGCCAGTCATCTTTATCGTTGCTTTTGCAGCTCAGATTCAAAAAATCGCTAAACGAGTGATTCCAGAACTAGTTCAGACATTCTTTGTGCCATTTTTTGTTTTACTGATTGCTTTGCCAGTAGGTTTCTTGGTTATCGGGCCAATCATCTCTGGTGCGACGGATCTGTTGAGCTTGGGCTTCAACAATTTGATGAGCTTCTCACCAGCATTGTATGGGCTAGTCTTGGGAGCGCTGTGGCAAGTCTTGGTTATCTTTGGTCTTCATTGGGCCGTGGTACCGATGGCCATCATGCAGATTACCGAAACCGGTATGAGTCAAGTTTTGGCAGGTTCTTTTGCAGCCAGCTTCGCACAAACTGCAGTAATCATTGCTATGTTCTTCAAACTGAAAGACAAGAAACTGAAAACATTGGCGATTCCTGCAATCATCTCAGGAATTTGCGGGGTAACTGAACCAGCAATTTACGGGTTGTCATTGCCAAAGAAAAAACCATTTATCATGTCAATGATCGGTGCTGCTGTCGGGGGCATGATTATGATGATGAACGGTGCTACTTCTTATCAAATGGGTGGTTTGGGTGTCTTTGGTATCGTAAGCTATATCGCTCCAGACGGCAATGCACAGTATGCTTGGACAGCGATTATCTCCGTTCTGGTTGCTATGGCAATCAGCTTTACGTTGACCTTCTTCTTGTGGAAAGATGATTATGTAGAAGCAGCAGAAACAGAACCTCAAATGCAAGTTCGTAAAGAAATCGTATCTGCACCGGTTCAAGGCGCCATCATGCCACTGTCTACTTCAAAAGACGAAGCTTTTGCACAAGGCGTGCTGGGCAAAGGGGTTGTGATCCATCCTGAAAAAGGGGAAGTTGTTGCACCATTTGATGGAACGGTGATGACATTGTTCCCGACTAAACATGCGATTGGTTTGGTTTCTGACAACGGTCTGGAGTTGTTGATTCACATTGGCTTGGACACGGTACAGTTGAATGGTAAATACTTTACAGCTCATGTGAAACAAGGCGATCATGTGAAACGTGGCCAAAAGCTGGTGAGCTTCGATATCGCTGCTATCCAACAGGCTGGGTACAGTGTAGAAACACCGATAATCGTAACTAACGTTGGGGATTATCTGGACATCATTGAAAGCGACAAAACCACTGTTACCGGTGAAGACGAGCTGATTACAGCTTTAGCATAAACCGTAAATAGCAAGGTAAAAATTAGAGGACCAGCTGTGCTGGCCTCTAATTTTTCGCCGCTTTTATTTCAGTTGGGTCGAAAGGAATCCTTGAACTGGACAGTTTTTTCCACAGACTCTTCCTTCATAATGGCAGAAGAAGTCTTGCGTTTGTCAATTCGCTCGCCCATTTCTATGAGATGGTTGAGATTAATGGCGTAATTATCGGCAAAGACACAGCTGTACAAAAGATCCAACAAGTAGCAAACAGATTTGTTGATTGAAAAATTACCGATTTTGGAATACAAGCGTTCGCGAGTAGTTAGACGCAGCTGTGAATCTCCACTGCGGGCTAACGTGTTGTCTCCTATACTGGTAATCACGATTAGTGGAATCTGCTGCTGTTTTAAGATTTGGGCAATTTGAACCAATCCCGTATTCTCGCCTGTATAGGAAATTAAGAGGCCACAACTGTTGGCAGGCATATTATAGGCTTCATAAGGGCCTTCTCCGGAAGCAGTATGGGTCACCATTTTTCCGATACGATTCATTTTTAGCGCAAAATCTTGCGAGATCAGTCGATTGGCGTTACTGCCGAATATCTTGATATGTTCGGCTTGTAGCAGTAATTGTTTGGCAGTATTCAATTGATCATGATCCACTAAGGAAAGGGTATCTTCAATGGTAGAAATTTCCAACGCAGCCATCTTTTTGGCGATAGTGGTAATGCCATCGCCAGCCGCAAAGGGAAGATTGGCATCAACTTGTTGAAAGTAACCATTCAAGTAATGATCTTCTCGTAAATAGGCTTCTTTTAACTCTAGCCAGCCGGAATAGCCGAGCTTTTTGGCGACACGAATCAAAGTAGACGGATGGACGTAGTTTTCATCAGCAAGTTGCTGGACAGTCATCGCGGAAAGACGTTGTGCTTCACTTAAGATAAAGTCTACTAGTTGCTGTTCCGCAGGAGAAAAAGCAGTCGTCATCATTTTTTCTCGAATCAACATGAAATCACCTCGATTGTATTTACAATAATTATAGATGAATTGAGAATGTAAAAACAGAAAAAATAAAGAAACAATCCAAAATTCAAGGGATATTCCTGCTTGATTTACGATTATTTACAAAATCCTTGGTGGTTCTCGGAAAAATTGTAAATCTTATTGCATTTTGCGTTTTAAATCTAGAGTGAGTAATTTACATAGGAGATAATGAATATGTAAAAAGAAAGCGATTAAAGAAATAACAATCGCTGATTGGTGCGCTGATGTTTAATGCGTCAGCAGCAAATGAAAATAAAAAAGCAAAGGCTTGCACTGACAAGCGGAAAAGGAGAGAAACAGATGGCTAAAGGAGTAAAAATTGCAACAATTGGTGGCGGCTCCAGCTATACGCCAGAATTAATGGAAGGGTTCATCAAGCGCTATGATGAATTGCCAATTCGTGAAATCTGGTTGGTGGATATCGAAGAAGGCCGAGAAAAACTGGAAATCGTCGGCAAAATGGCACAGCGAATGTGGGACGCTTCTCCATATGATGTGAAAATTCATCTGACATTGGATCGTAGAGAAGCGCTGAAAGATGCAGATTTTGTAACGACTCAGTTTCGTGTCGGTCTTTTGGATGCCCGCGTGAAAGACGAACGGATTCCAGCCTATTATGGCATGCTTGGTCAAGAAACAAACGGCGCTGGCGGGATGTTCAAAGCGTTTCGGACAGTACCGGTTATTCTAGAAATTGTGGAAGACATGAAAGAGTTGTGTCCAAATGCTTGGTTGGTAAACTTTGCCAATCCAAGCGGGATGGTGACAGAAGCTGTGGTGCGTTATGGGAAATGGGACAAGGTCATTGGCCTGTGCAATGTGCCAGTCATGGCGACAATGTTAGAACCGGGACTGATTGGCAAAGAAACTGATGAACTGATTTATAAATTTGCCGGCCTGAACCACTTCCACTGGCATAAAGTTGCCGATACCCATGGCAATGATGTCACGATGGCATTGATTGATAAGATGTATCAAGAAGACAACGGTCTGCCAAAAAATATTTATGATATTCCTTTTGAACGGGAACTCTTGGAACAGATGAAAATGATTCCTTGTGCTTACCATCGCTACTATTATCAAGAAGAAGAGATGCTGAATCATGCATTGGAAGAATATCAAACCATCGGTACGCGAGCACAACAGGTGAAAAAGACGGAACAGGAACTGTTTGAGCTGTACAAAAATCCGCAACTGGACCACAAACCTGAGCAATTGGCACAACGAGGAGGCGCATATTATTCCGATGCAGCCTGTGAAACGATTGCATCCATCTACGCAAACAAGCAGACGCAAATCGTGGTATCCACCAAAAACAACGGTGCGGTTCCTGATCTGCCGGCAGACTGTGTCGTTGAAGTGACAGCTTATGTTGGTGGACAAGGCGCTCGCAATGTCGCTTTCGGTGAGCTGCCGACAGCTGAACGAGGCTGGCTGCAAGTGATGAAAGCAATGGAGCTTTTGACAATCGAAGCTGCGGTGACTGGTGATTATGGTACAGCACTTCAAGCCTTCACCTTGAATCCATTGGTCACTTCTGGTGAAACCGGGAAGCGGATCATGGACGAATTGTTTATCGCCCATAAGAAATACTTGCCAAACTTCAAGGAGACAATCGAACGTTTGGAAAAAGAAGGCGTAACGGTTCAAGACGAAGTGGCTCGCAACTTGGATGCGGTGAACGTGTAAATATATGGCTCAAAAAATCATCTTTTTAGACGTTGACGGCACACTCGTAAACTATGAGAATCACCTGCCCGATTCGGCAGTTCAGGCCATTCACAAGGCGCAGCTAAAAGGAAATTTAGTTTTTACTGTGACTGGTCGCAGCAAAGCCGAGATGTACCCAGAAATTCTCGATATTGGTTTTGATGGTTATATCGGAGGCAACGGGAGTTATATCGAAGCCGGTGAAAAGGTGATCAAAGAGGTCACTTTGTCTTCAGCGGATACCCGTAGAATCGTTGACTGGCTGCAAAATCGAGGATTGGAATTTTATCTGGAAGCCAACAGTGGATTGTATGCCAGCCGCGCTTTTGATGAGCGGGGACAGGCGACGATCCAAGAGTATTCAGACCGCAAAGGCAAAGGGCGGGAAGTGACTGTTCGCCAAGTTTTTCCTGAAATGATTTTTGACGCTGATTTGTATCGAGACGACATCAATAAAATCAGTTTCATTCTGGACAGCTACCAGGACTTTTTAGATGCACAAGCTGATTTTCCCGGTTACAAACTGGGAACTTGGGGTGGCGCAGAAGAAAAGGCACTGTTTGGTGATATCGCCTTGGGAAATATCAACAAGGCAGTCGCCGTGGATGAACTGCTGACTTATCTGGATATTCCTGTGGCTGACAGTTTTGCCTTTGGTGATGCCAAGGTGGACATTCCCATGTTGGAGCATTGTGGGACTGGGATTGCCATGGGAAATGGCGGGCCGGAGATCAAGAAAATGGCGGACTATATTACTGCGTCAGTAGATGATGACGGTCTAAAAAAAGCATTTGAACATTTTGCATTACTATAGTTTAAAACGGGGGAACCCGAAATCATAAAGAATCAGGAAAGAGGTAACGTAAATGGGATTTCGTAAAGACTTTTTATGGGGTGGGGCAACAGCTGCCAATCAATGTGAAGGTGGCTACAACGAAGGTGGTCGCGGCTTAGCCAATGTGGATGTCGTGCCTATTGGGAAAGATCGTTTTCCGGTGATTTCCGGTGAAATGAAGATGTTTGACTTTGATGATGAACATTTTTATCCAGCTAAAACCGCCATCGACATGTATCACCATTGGAAAGAAGATATCGCGCTATTTGCAGAAATGGGCTTCAAAACGTACCGTCTGTCCATTGCTTGGTCACGAATTTTTCCAAAAGGTGACGAGCAAGAGCCAAATGAAGAAGGTTTGAAATTCTACGAAGATATCTTTAAAGAATGCCACAAATACGGAATCGAACCCTTAGTAACCATCACTCACTTTGATTGCCCGATGCACTTGATTGAAGAATACGGCGCATGGCGCAGCCGTGAACTGGTAGGTTTTTATGAAAATCTTTGCAAGGTGATCTTCAATCGCTACAAAGGCTTGGTAAAATACTGGCTGACTTTCAATGAAATCAATATGATTTTACATGCGCCATTTATGGGAGCAGGCTTGTATTTTGAAGAAGGCGACAATAAAGAGCAGGTGAAATTCCAAGCAGCTCACCATGAGTTGTTAGCTTCGGCATTGGCTACGAAGATTGCCCATGAAGTAGATCAGGAAAATAAGGTGGGCTGTATGTTAGCAGCTGGGGCCTACTATCCGTATAGCTGTAAGCCGGAAGATGTTTTTGCTTCTCGTCAAGATGATCGAGAAAACTATTTCTTCATTGATGTGCAATCCCGAGGCGAATACCCGGCATATGCCCTCAAAGAAATGGCGCGAAAAGGAATCGAAATCGAGATGCAAGAGGGTGATTTGGAATTACTAAAAGCACATACGGTTGATTTCATCTCTTTTTCTTATTACTCTTCTCGGGTGTCTACCACAGATCCGGAACTTTTGGATCAAACAGCTGGCAATATTTTTGCATCCGTTAAAAATCCTTATTTGAAAGCCAGTGAGTGGGGGTGGCAGATTGATCCTCTTGGGTTGCGAATCACATTGAATGATATCTATGATCGCTATCAAAAACCATTGTTCATTGTCGAAAACGGATTGGGGGCAGTGGATACGCCAGATGCAGAGGGCTATGTGGAAGATGACTATCGGATCGATTACTTGGCGGCTCACATTGCCGCAATGAAAGATGCTGTTGAATTGGATGGTGTTGACTTGTTGGGCTATACAACTTGGGGCTGTATTGATCTGGTATCGGCGGGAACCGGTGAGATGAAAAAACGTTACGGCTTTATCTATGTGGATCGAGACAATGAAGGCAACGGCACATTGGCTCGCAGTAAGAAAAAATCCTTTGACTGGTACAAACAAGTGATTGCTTCAAACGGCGAAGACTTGAGCAATAAATAGACGGTTAAAAGTTTTTTTAAAGGTGGAAGGCAGCAGTGATTTCTGCTGCCTTTTTGATCCAAAGCCAATCGAGACTATTTAGTAAAAATAGAAGACACGGATTTTGATAAAGGAGAGACGAACAATGGCATTTCCAAAAGACTTTTTATGGGGCGGTGCAACAGCCGCCAATCAATATGAAGGTGGCTATCTTTCAGGTGGCAAAGGACTCAGTACTCTGGATGCAATCACTGGCGGCAGCAAAGACCATCCACGGATGATTACTTTTAAAACAAAAAAGGGGGAAATCAATCGGGTAACAAGAGAACAGCCTCTACCAGAAGGCGCAATCGGCTATGTCGATCCCAATCAGTATTACCCTAGCCATGTTGCCACTGATTTCTATCATCATTGGAAAGAAGATATTGCCTTATTTGCTGAAATGGGCTATAAATGTTTTCGCATGTCCATTTCCTGGGCTCGAATCTGTCCGAAAGGCAACGAAGAGCTCAATGAGGAAGGGCTAACTTTTTATGATCGAATTTTTGATGAGCTGAATAAATATGGTATTGAACCAGTTGTAACTATTAATCACTTTGATATTCCAATGAATTTAGCAGATGAATATGATGGCTGGATGGATCGGCGAGTCATCGATTATTTCGTCTTTTTCTGTGAAACGGTCTTCAAACGATACAAGGGCAAAGTCAAACACTGGATGACTTTTAATGAAATCAATTTTCTTCGCAGTTGGACTCAGATTGGAATCCATGACAACAGTAAACCGAAAAGGTGGCAGGCCATGCACCATCTGTTTGTTGCCAGTGCAAAAGCCGTTTTGCGTGGGCATGAAATTGATCCGGAGAATAAGATTGGGATGATGGTTGCGTATATTCCCAGCTATCCGATGACGGCTGATCCTAAAGATGTGTTTGCGGCGCTACAATTTAACCGAGATCAAGAGTCCTTTATCGACGTACAAGTAAAAGGGTATTATCCGGCGCATCGTATCAAAGAATTTGAACGAGAAAATATCGTCATTAAAAAAGCAGCTGGGGATGACGAACTGATTGCAAGGGGAACCGTGGATTATATTGGCTTTAGTTACTACATGTCTACAGCATCTACAGCAGATCCCGATAAAGTGAAATATGTCGGCGGCAACCAGATGCCAGCGGTTAAAAATCCGTATTTGACAGAGTCTGACTGGGGCTGGGCGGTGGATCCGCTAGGTCTGCGAATTTCCTTGTGCAGGTTATACGACCGCTACAATGTACCGCTGTTCATCGTTGAAAACGGCTTTGGAGCGGTGGATGTGGTAAAAGCGGATGGCAGCATTGATGATGATTATCGCATTCAATATTTCCACGACCATATTCAAGCCATGAAAGATGCCGTGGAATTGGATGGTGTCGATTTGATGGGCTATACTCCTTGGGGCTGTATTGATTTAGTATCTGCTGGGACGGGTGAAATGAAAAAACGCTATGGCTTCATCTATGTCGATCTGGATGATGAAGGCAATGGTACGTTGGATCGCAGTCGTAAAAAATCCTTCCATTGGTATAAAAAAGTGATTGCCAGCAATGGGGAAGATCTGAGTAACTAACAACTGGCAATTGGAAAAGTACTATTATAAGAAGTGTGTCATCAATCATTTCTAAGTGATAAATGAAAAGCCAAGTCACGGGCACCGTTTTTTACGGCAGTGACTTGGCTTTTGAGATTCACGTTTGGTAATGTTCGCTTCGAAGACAGTTGCCTAGACGCTGGTCACAGCTCCATACAAATAGATAATAAGAAATAATTCTTCATGACGCTGCTTTCAATTATTGAGCAGCGTTTTTTTGTTTTTTTTAGAGCAGCGGGCAAATGGACAAATGAAGATTGACCAATCTTTGTGAAGAATTCGGTTGAAACCGTAGAGAAACCCTATTCTTTAAGACACGCTCCATCATGCTGCTTCACAAAAAAGTCATAATTCCTTATAAAAAAGTTCTTTAATTTGTTCAAGAAGACCTTTAGTTTGTTTCTTCTTTCCGACTGTTGGAAGCGGTAAACTGTCTATGGATCGAGTGAGAGGGTTTTCATCCAAATCAACTCGACAATCAGAAAGGAGCTGAAATAATGAAAAAGAAGAAAAAAGGCGGTTTTCTGGAGAATGTCTGGCGCTATAAGGCACTGATCCTGATGGCACTGCCCGGCTTTATCTGGTTTATCTTCTTCTTCTACATCCCCGTACTGGCAAACGTGGTGGCCTTTAAAGATTTCCACTATTCGCCAAATGGGTTTATCGATGCCTTGATGACGAGTAAGTGGGTAGGATTTGATAATTTCAAATTCTTATTCTCTTCAAGTGATGCTTGGTTGATCACCCGTAACACACTGTTATACAACGTAGTATTTTTAGCATTCAACTTATTCTTTGCCATTGCCTTTGCAATTGTTATGAGTGAATTGCGGAACAAACGACTGGTGAAGGTGTACCACACCATGTCACTTCTGCCTTACTTCTTATCTTGGGTTGTAATCAGTGCCTTTGTGTATGCTTTCTTGAGTCCGGATAAAGGGATTGTCAATCAATGGTTGACTTCTGGTGGACAGGAGCAAATCAACTGGTATGCTGATCCGAAATATTGGCCGTTTATTTTCGTCTTCCTGAATGTTTGGAAGGGCTTAGGCTACAACAGTATTATCTACTATGCTTCAGTAATGGGGATTGACCCGACATACTACGAAGCAGCTATGGTGGATGGTGCCAGCAAGTGGCAACAGATCAAAAACGTTACAATTCCACAGATTTTGCCAATGATGACAGTGCTTTTGATTTTGAACATTGGTGGGATCTTCCGTGCTGACTTTGGTATGTTCTATATCCTGCCACGAAATTCAGGGGCACTTTACCAAGTTACTTCTGTATTGGATACTTACATTTATAACGGCTTGACTGCAACCGGTGATATCGGGATGACAGCAGCTGCCGGTTTGTATCAATCAGCAGTCGGTGCGGCACTCTTGTTGCTCTCTAATTTAGTTGTTCGTAAGATTGAACCGGATTCAGCAATTTTCTAAGGAGGAATTGAACTTGAAAAAGAAAAAAGTTTACAATGTCCAAGTTCGCTCCTTTAGTCCGGGAGTGAATCTGTTCTTCAATATCGTGATTGCGATTTTTGCACTTTCTTGTGTGTTGCCATTCTTCTTTGTCGTAATGATTTCACTGACAAACGAGCAATCCTTGGCAGCAAATGGCTATGCGTTTTGGCCAGAGAAATTCTCATTAGCCGCTTATAAGTACATCTTTGCTGGCGGCATGAGCAAAAAAATCTTCCAATCATTTGGAGTGACTGTCTTCATCACAGTTGTTGGTACTTTCGTTAATGCATCGATGACTTCTCTTTATGCTTATGCGATTTCACGTTCCAACTTTCCTTTCCGCAGATTCTTTACCGTTTTCGCATTGATTACAATGCTGTTCACCCCAGGGATGGTTGCCAATTATTTGGTAGTTACCAACCTGTTGAACATGCAGGATACGATTTTGGCTTTGATTTTGCCGCTCGCCTTGGGACCTTTCAATATTTTGGTGATGCGAACCTTCTTTAAAAAGACGATTCCAGATAGTATCATCGAGTCAGCCCGCATTGATGGTGCTTCTGAAATGAAGATTTTTATGAGTATCGTTTTGCCGCTAGCAGTGCCAGGTATCGCAACAATCAGTTTGTTTGCTGCTCTGGGTTACTGGAATGACTGGTTTAATGCGTTGCTGTATATTCAAAAAGATGAACTGGTTCCACTGCAATATTTGTTGATGAGAATCATGAACAACTTGGATTACTTGGCAAAAAATGCCGGAGCGAGTGCTCAAATCCAAGGCGGCTTAGCAGCCCTTCCGAGTGAATCTGCTCGAATGGCAATTACTGTCGTAGCTACTTTACCGATTGCATTGACTTATCCATTCTTCCAAAAGTATTTCGTTGGTGGATTGACAATCGGTGGGGTCAAAGAGTAATTTCAGCTTTATTTAACAAAACAGCTGAAGGGATGTGTTAGGACAAAGTTTTTTACCTGATGTAGAGTCATTTCTTTACTTCAATGGTGGTAACTGAGTTCTTTCACAACACCCTTTTAAGCAAAATAAATTAGGAGGAATTTCAATGAAAACGTGGAAAAAAGCACTAGGGTTTGCAGCAGTCGGCGCCATGACTTTGGGCTTAGCAGCTTGTGGCAATTCAAGCAATGATGCTAAGGATTCCGATAACGGCGGATCCGATAACGGCACTGTGACACTGAAAATGTATCAAGTTGGTGATAAACCAGAAAACTATGACAAATTGATGGAAATCGCTAACAAAAGAATTAAAGAAAAAATCAATGCAACTGTCGATATCCAATACGTAGGTTGGGGCGATTGGGATAAGAAAATGGCAGCAGTTATTGCCTCTGGTGAAGCTTACGACGTATCCTTTGCATTCCAATATGTTCCAAACGCACAAAAAGGTGCTTTTGCTGATTTGAGCGAACTGTCACAGAAATATGCAAAAGAATATATGGAACAACTTCCTGATATGTATATCAAAGGGAATGAAATCAACGGTAAATTGTATGCGATACCAGTATATGGAAATGCTTGGGCACAACAAATGTTGACTTTCAACCAAGAATACTTGGATAAATATGACATCGACATTTCAAAAGTCGACGGTTCATATGAATCTGCAACTGAAGTCTTGAAACAGTTCCACGAAAAAGAACCAAACATTGCAGCTTTCGCAATTGGTCAAAGCTTCAAAGCTTCTTACAACTACGACTACCCATTGGGTAAAGATTATCCGTTTGCAGTAAAACTGGATGATGAAAAAAATCCTAAGATCATCAATCGTTATGAAGATCCAGAATTCATGAAGGTCTTGAAGACTATGCATGAATGGTACAATGCCGGCCTGATTCCAACCGATGCGGCAACAAACACTACTGGTTATCCGTTGGAAGGAAACACTTGGTTCATGCGTGAAGAAACGCAAGGACCTGTTGACTACGGTGATACTATCTTGACCAATGCTGCTGGCCAACCATTGGTATCTAAACCATTGACTGAACAACTGAAATCTACTGGTCAAGCACAAATGGCAAACTTTGTTGTCGGTAATGCTTCTAAACACAAAGAAAAAGCTGTTGAATTTTTGAACCTGTTGAATACTGACGCTGACCTCTTGAACGGTTTGGTGTATGGTGTTGAAGGGGAACAATGGGAAAAAGTGGGCGACGACAAACTGAAATTGTTGGACGGCTACAAACCAAATACCCACATGGCTGCTTGGAATACTGGGAACAACATGATCTTGTACACCCAAGAATCCATCACTGACGAACAAATCAAAGAACGTGACGAAAGTATCGAAAATGCTAAAACTTCTCCAATCCTTGGTTTCCAATTTGTAACAGACAACGTGAAAACACAGATGACAAACGTAATCAACGTGATGAACCGTTATGCTGCCAGCTTGAATACTGGTACAGTCGATCCTGAAAAGAATGTTCCGGAATTGAACAAGGAACTGGAAAAAGCTGGGATTAAAGATGTTATGGATGAAATGCAAAAGCAATTGGATGAATTTGTAAAATCCAGCAACTAATTTCTAACCTAAGGAGAAGCCGGCCTTTGACAGGTCGGCTTCTCTGCGGTATACATAGTAAAAGAAGGTGTCTTTTTAAAAGACAGAAGGAGAGTATTATGGAGAGTACTGGGATCCAACGTTTATTTTACATCATCTGGGCAATCGTTAAATTGAATTTATATATTCTGGTGTTTACCTTGGCAGGCGCCGTCGTGCTAGGTGCTGGGCCAGCTTTTCAAAGTGCCAACGATATCTTGGTGGAATCGGGAATGGACTATCAGAAAATTACTTTTTCTGGCATGTGGGAACGATTCAAAAGTAATTTTAAACGAGGCAATATTCTTTTTTGGATCTATGCAGTAGTCTTCTTTGTTTTAGGGTATAATTTATATTTAGCTAGTCAGATTAAAGGGCTTTTGTGGTTTGTCTTGTCTTTTGTACTGGCTTTTGCGGTGATTTTACTGATGGTCATTCATTTGTATGTTGTTCAGTACGAAACGGTCTATGACATCAGCATCGGTAACCTGATTAAATTGGCCTTTATCAGTGTCTTTTTGAACTTTGGCACTTTCTTGAAAGTGCTGTTCGGGTTGGCCAGCATTTTGGTCGTTACCTGGTTTTTCAAAGGGTTACTGCTGGTGGCAACCTTCAGTCTATTTTTAGTGTGGAGCGGCTATGCCACCAAAGACATTCGTCAAATTGTGGACGGAAAGTTGGAAAACGATGATACAAAAGCTGAAAAAAACCTTTAAAAAAGGGTATTTAATTAATCAATTGATGCAGATTTACAGCCTACTGTTAGCGGGAATTATCCTGTTGACGGTGGCTGCTTTGTGCGTTTACACCAATTTTTCCAATAAGACACAGCTGAATACTCAGACTACGGCTATCGAAAGTCAGATTCGGAGTTTTACTGTTAGTAAAAATGATGCCATGTTAAATATCTATACGGATTTAGCGGGGAATAACTCAAAAGTGGAAAATATGCGGAATTATCTCAGCATGCCGCTGGCGGAATATCTGCAATACACTATCGATTCTTATGCGACGTATCGAACGGATGTCAACTTTGTGTCCACGTTATCTACCTTATTTGGGACGTATCCTGATTTAGAGACCTTGTATATTCAGATGACCGACGTGGATGAAGTCTTGCGAGCGGATCGTTCACATCCTGCTGGTCGTAAGATTCAACGAGTATTAACACAAGACAATGGGTTGGTTTTAAAACGCAGTCTACAGGACTATTATTCCGGTAAGTCCATCGGGATGATCTGGGCTGTTTTTTCGGAAAGCGACGTGTTGGGAGACTTAGCAACAGATGCGGATGAGTTGGGAATGGCTACTTTAGTATTTGATAACAATGACGATGCCATCTACGAGCGAAACGGCGAGCTGACGAAAAAACAGATGCAGGGACTAAAACAAGCAGTTAAGAACCAAAAGCCGTTACCGAGTTTTGCTGAAAAAAAATATTTTGTCTCGCAACAGACTACTATCAGTCAAAATCGAATCTTACTATTGACCAGTAAAGGGCTTTTTTGGCAGAAGAACTTGGTGATGTTCTGTGTGATTATCTCTATTGGCATAGTGTTGACGGCGGTACTTTTGATTACCTTGCAACGAACATTTAAACGCTATTCCCGTCAAGTTGCCAAAATCGTTAACGTGACGGAAAATGTTTCTCAAGGAAATCTCAAGGATCGAATTGACACCAATCAGGTACAAGATGAGCTGTATGAACTCGCGGGAGCAATCAACTTTATGATTGAAAGCATGGACCACTATGTAGAAGATATCTACACGTTGGAAGTTAAGCAGCGAGACGCAAATATGCGAGCGTTGCAATCTCAAATTAATCCCCACTTTCTTTATAACACCTTGGAATATATTCGTATGTATGCCTTAAGTCGTCAACAAGAAGAACTGGCCGACGTGGTTTACGCTTTTTCTGCTCTTTTAAGAAACAATACTACGCAGGAAAAGACAACTAATATTGAGAAAGAACTTTCTTTTTGTGAAAAATATGTATATCTGTATCAGATGCGCTACCCAGATCAGATTGCTTATCATTTTGAATTGGCAGAAGGGACTCAAAAAATCGAGATTCCTAAATTTACTATTCAGCCGTTGATTGAGAATTACTTTGTTCATGGCATCGACTATACTCGCTATGACAATGCCATTAGTGTAAAAACTCAGATTAAAGCTGATACACTGGTGATTTTGGTGAGAGACAATGGCAAGGGCATGACGCCGCAACGCTTGGCGGAAGTGCGGCAAAAATTGGCGGCTCCGGAAGTCGAGATGAGTACCTCTATCGGACTCAGAAATGTTCACGAACGGCTGAAGAGCTTTTTTGGTGAAGGGTATCAAATGCAGATTGATTCTACGGCGGGCGAAGGCACAGTAATCGAGATTACTGTAAAAAACGAGGGAGGCTTGATGCATGTATAAGGTAATGCTGGTAGATGATGAATACATGATTTTGGAAGGGCTAAAGCAGATTTTGCCCTGGCAGGACTTGGGATTTGAAATCGTCAAGACGGCTCGAAATGCTAAAGAGGCCCTCAGCTTTTTTGAAGACCATGAGATTGATCTGTTGATTACGGATATCAATATGCCGGAAATCAGCGGTATTCAATTGATTGAAACTGCCCAAAATGAAGGACGACATTTTTTAAGTTTAATTTTGTCAGGTTATCAAGAATTCGAGTATGTCAAACGGGGGATTGATCTGGGGGTCAAAAACTATCTGCTGAAGCCGGTGGACAAAGAGGAATTGTTGCGGAGTGTGAAGCAGATCAAGCTTTTATTGGATGAGGAGAAGCAGTTTGATCGCCAACAGCAACTGTTTTTAGAAAACAATCTGGTTCGTTGGCTCAATGATGAGTTAAACGACAGTGAATTCATTGAGATGCTGCAGCATTTTCACTTGGAAGCCCAGCCGCCTTATACGGCTGTCTTACTGGAAGGTGACAGTACCCGCTTGCAAGAGGCCGCTGACTTTTTACGCGGGCAAGGTCAAAAGCTGTTGATTGAGGGCTGGATTCACCAATCGGGTCAACTGCTGTGGTTGTACATGGGCACACGGCAATCCTTGTATGTGCTTTTGCATTATCTGGAACGTTTAACAATTGATCAGCTGCGTTTTGTTGTCGGGGAAACGGTGGCGGAGTGGGAGAATGTCTACGAGAGTTACGAACGAGTGCAGCAGATTCGGCGTCTGCGGGAATTTTATCCAGAATTACTGCCGGAATTATTGAGCAGTTCTGATTTTATTCAAGAACCGGATTATGATATGTCTTTTTTGTCATTCAATAAAGCACTGATGATTGGTGATGAAAAAACGGTGCGAGGAGAATTGGACCGAATTTTTCGAGAGCTTATGGTGAAACACTATTCTCCGGAATACGTCCGTTATGTCGCTTTCTTGCTGTTTGCTGATATTTCTCGGCAGTTTCCCACTGCGACACAAGAAATCTACGATGAGACGGTGGTGGGGATTCGTAAAAGCCATACCATTGATGAGATTAAAAAAATGCTGACGGCTGTTTTGGACAACGTTCGCAATACGGATCGTCCGGCAGTTTATTCCGATGCGGTCAGCCAAGTCATCGCGATGGTGGATGATGATTATCGAGAAGAATTGAACTTAAAAACAATTGCAGAAGCGCTGCACCTGAACGTTGTCTATTTGGGCCAACTGTTCAAAAAAGAAACCAATCGCAGTTTTTCCCAATATTTAAATCAAATTCGGATCAAAAAGGCCCAACAACTGCTTTTGCACTCAACTCAAACAATCAGCGAGATTGCTGACGCGATTGGCTACAACAATACCAACTACTTTTCCAAGATGTTCAAGAAACTCAATGGTATTACGCCAAAAGAATTTCGCGACCAATATGACTCAGGTTACGAAGCCCTAGAAGGAAAAGACAATTGAAAAGTCCCTTCACCGGTGGATGATTCAAGTAGTTAAGGCGACCAGTTAGTCTTTCAAAATACAAAAAACTCCGATAACACCAGTAGTTCTGGCGATTATCGGAGTTTTTTTTACTTCAATGACTTTTAATCTTTAGACAACTGGAAGTTCAGTTTCTTCTGTCTCTGCTGCCGTGCTGATTACGGCTTTACTCCTCCAAATACCTGAATGCCAACGATAAATCATCAATATGCTACGAAGCGCTTCGTCAATAGCGTAAGCAATCCAGACGCCGATTAGACCCAGATGAGCGGGGATTGCCATAGCATATGAAAAAGGCAAGCTGACAACCCAGAGAACCAGAAGGCTGCAGATAAGCGGGAATTTCACATCACCAGAAGCATTCAAGGAACCGACTAAGATGATGTTTACGGCGCGGACTGTTTCCAAAACAATCTCCACCAAAAAGATGCCCCGGGCGATGTCGATAACTTCTTGATTGTTAGTAAAGATTCCCATGATTGGTTCAATAAACAAGAAAGTCAAAAGACAGATGGTAACAGAAGCGGCTACCCCAATGACCATCGTTCGCATGCCACGCTTGTAAGCTTTGTCAAACTCTCCGGCCCCCACATGCCGGCCAATCATAATCTGATTGCCTTGCCCCAGTGCGTTAGCCACCAAGTAAACGAACTGTGTGATGGCAGTGATGTATGATTTGGCAATCAAGACACTGGAACCAAGAGAGGCGACAATCATAGTTACCACAACTTGTGCCCCTTGATAGGAAAGGGATTCACCAGAAGACGGCATTCCGTAAGTTAGGATCTTTTTCAGATAATCTTTTGACAAGTTCTTCAAGCGAAAAGTTGTTACAGAAAAACCAACGTACTTTTTCAACAGCACAGTCGCAATCAAAAGCCCGATGGTATTGCCGATGACGCTTGAAATGGCCAGTCCGCTGACACCGAAATTAGGGAGGCCAAAGGGACTATAAAGGGCAAAATAGTTGCCGATAACTGCCAAGATACTGGCTGTCATTGGCACCAATAGCGCCGGCTGGGTAAAGCCGTGACTGCGCATTACAGCAATGATAACAGCTGTTAAAGAAGAGAGAAACAGACTGCCGCCGTAAATTTGTAAATAGCTGCGGCCAATAGCAATCAACTGGTGATCCAAATTCATGAAGTGCAGCAGCGGGTCGGCAAAAAAGATAAAAGTGAGACTGATTAACGCGCCGATTGATAAAGAGCCCAGTAAAGCGGTATTGATGACGGTATTGATTTCACCGCGTTTTTTTGCACCAATCAGTTGAGCAATGATGATCTGAGTGCCGACGGTAATAAACCCGTAAATGAAAACTGTCAGATTCAGCAGTTGGTTGGCTGCTCCTACAGCAGCAACGGCTGGTTCGGAGTAATGACCGATCATCCAGACGTTGATATTACCAATCACCACTCGTAAAAATAGTTCGATGAAGATGGGCCAGCTCAAAAATAACAGTTCTCGATCAGAGAGAGTCAGAGTTTTTTTCTTGGACAATTGTATGTATGCCTTCTTTCTACTATAATAAGTAACGTTGAACGCTTTGTTCCCGCCTCAATGATTCTTACAAATCAGGTGTGAAAAAGCAATCTGTTTTTTGAAATGTTATCAAAAAGTAACACAAGCAAAGTATTCGACAGAAAATGCTTTATCAACTAGGATTGACTTACAATTAATAAGAAACTCGGAAACAGGGGGAAGTAAGATGTATGATGTAATCGTAATTGGTGCCGGACCTGCGGGAATGACCGCTGCGCTTTATGCGTCCCGATCGAATTTATCGGTATTATTGATTGAACGAGGTGCACCCGGGGGGCAGATGAACAATACAGCAGAAATCGAAAACTATCCGGGATTTGATTCTGTTATGGGACCGGAACTGGCGATGAAGATGTATGAAAGCGTGAGTCGTTTTGGTACGAAGAATGAATACGGAATCGTTCAAAATGTTGTGGATCACGGGGAATACAAAGAAGTAATTACCGAAGAAAAAACCTACCAAGGCAAAACAGTAATTGTTGCTACCGGTTGTGTCCATCGCAAGTTGGGCGTACCTGGAGAAGAAACTTTTGCCGGTCGTGGTGTTAGCTACTGTGCGGTCTGTGACGGAGCATTCTTCCGCAATAAAAAATTACTAGTAGTTGGTGGTGGTGATTCCGCGGTGGAAGAAGCCATCTATCTGACACAATTTGCCTCTGAAGTAGTAATCGTTCACCGTCGAGATGCGCTACGAGCTCAAAAAGTTATTCAAGACCGGGCCTTTGCCAATGACAAAATCACCTTTTTGTGGGATTCGGCGGTCGAAGAAATTACCGGCAATGAGATGGTCGTTACCGGTGCCAAAGTGAAAAATCTCAAGACTGGGGAAACTCATGTTGAAGACTGCAATGGTGTCTTTATCTACGTGGGCTTGGAGCCGTTGTCTGAGCCAGTCAAAGGGCTTGGAATTACTACTGAAGCGGGTTGGATTGTGACAGACGATCAAATGAAGACTGCAGTACCAGGAGTTTTTGCCATCGGGGATGGTCGTGAAAAGACTTTACGTCAGATTACGACAGCTGTCGGCGAAGGCGGAATCGCCGGTCAACAAGTGTTCCAATATATTGAAGAAAACAAAGTCGTTCCTCAGGGGGAATAAGAGGGCAATGCAAAAAACCTGAAAAAGCAGTTGGCAAATTCCGAAAAATGACGGAGGCCAACTGCTTTTTTCTAGCTTGTTTGTTGGCGGTCTCAAAAGGGAGTGTTATACTGAAATAGGACCACAATCAACTGTGAAAGAGGTGTTATTTCATGTCTTGGGAACAAGTCTATGAACAATGGAAAAACAATACCGATTTGGAAGAAAATCTGAAAAAGCAACTAGCCGATCTAGAAGAAGATCCGGAGAAACTGGAAGATGCCTTCTATGCACCCCTTGAATTCGGAACTGCTGGCATGCGGGGAATCTTAGGCCCGGGAATCAATCGGATGAATATCTACACTGTCCGTCAGGCAACAGAAGGCTTGGCCCGTTTTATGGATGAACAAGATGACGAAACTCGGCGCCGGGGAGTTGCGATTGCTTACGATTCACGGCACATGTCGCCGGAATTTGCTCTAGAGGCAGCTAAAACGCTGGCGAAACATGATATCCCCTCTTATGTGTTTGAAAGTCTGCGTCCGACACCGGAACTTTCATTTGCTGTCCGTTATTTAAAAACTTTTACTGGGATCATGATTACCGCTTCTCATAACCCAGCAGCCTATAACGGCTACAAGATTTACGGTCAAGATGGCGGACAAATGCCACCAGCGGATGCTGATGCGTTGACTACGTATGTACGGGCTATCGATAATCCATTGGAGATTGAGGTGCTGTCTGATGAAGAAGTTGAACACAGCGGTTTAATCAATATCATCGGTGAAGAAGTAGATACACCCTATTTGAAAAACGTTAAAACAGTGACCATTAACCAAGCGTTGGTTGACGAAATGGGCAAAGAACTAAAGCTGGTTTACACGCCGCTTCATGGAACTGGGAAAATGCTGGGTGAAAAAGCGCTGAAACAAGCCGGTTTCGAAAAATTCATGTTGGTACCGGAACAAGCGGTGGCCGATCCTGACTTTAGTACGGTGAAATCCCCAAATCCAGAAGAGCACTCTGCTTTTGAATATGCCATCCGCTTGGGTGAACAAGAAGATGCCGATTTGTTGATCGCGACGGATCCAGATGCGGATCGCCTAGGGGCAGCCGTTCGTTTACCTGACGGCAGCTATCAAGTACTTTCCGGCAACCAAATCGGCGCCCTTTTGGTACAATACATTTTGGAAGCCCACAAAACGGCAGGCACCTTGCCAGAAAATGCCGCGGTTTTGAAATCTATTGTTTCCAGCGAATTACCGACTGCCATCGCAAAAGCATACGGCGCAACGATGTTCAACGTATTGACGGGTTTTAAATTCATTGCTGAAAAGATTCAACAATTTGAAGAAGACCACAGCTACACCTTTATGTTTGGTTTTGAAGAAAGCTATGGCTACCTGGTGAAACCTTTTGTGCGTGACAAAGATGCGATTCAGGCATTGGTGATGCTTGCTGAAGTAGCCGCTTATTATAAGAAGCAAGGGAAAAACTTGTATGACGCTTTACAGGATATTTTTGCAAAATATGGTTACTACAGCGAAAAGACAATCAGTGTGACTTTGAGTGGCTTGGAAGGCCCGGCTAAGATCAAAGCGATTATGGACAAATTCCGGACGGAAGCACCTTCGACACTGGGTGGGGTCAAGGTTGTTCAAACAGAAGACTTCAAACAATTGACACGGGTTGGCCTGGACGGACAAGTTGAAAAACTGACGACGCCGCCATCAGACGTGTTGAAATACGTGATGGAAGATGAAAGCTGGATTGCTGTACGACCTTCTGGGACCGAACCTAAGATCAAATTTTATATCGGTGTCAAAGGGGCAGATCAAGGGACAGCCGATGCCCGCATTGCTGAACTGGAAACGGCAATCAATGAGGTGACCGGCGCTTAAGGTTGATAAGAAGGCTATTTGTGGTGTAGATAGGTCGTGTGCCTCTTAGTAAAAGGCCACAGACAGCTGTTTTACAAAAGTACTGATTTTTTTGCAAGAAAAACCCTCAGTAGGAAGGAGGATATAGCATGTCTCAGATACCAACAGAAATCGAAAAGGTCAGTCAGCTCTTCAAAGTGTTGGGTGATCCTACTCGTTTAAAGATCCTCCTGTCACTGAAAGAAGGGGAACGCAATGTGACTGCCATCGCCCAAGGGGTAGAAATGGAACAATCAGCGGTTTCCCATCAGCTGAAACTGCTACGGGAAAATCGGGTTGTCAAAGCTCGGCGAGAAGGCAAAACCATGTTGTATAGTTTAGATGATGAGCACGTGATTGATATTTTACAAGAAACCTTCGAACATGTGCAGCACCGTTGAAGCTGAATGTAAGAACTTTCCAATTTTTCGGAAAGTTCTTTTTTTTTCAAGCAATTTTTGGTATGCTAAAAGCAATATAGTGGGGAACTCAAACAATAATCAGGGAATTGGTGGGAAATGTATGGAGAAACGATTACAGATCGGCATTTTAGGTCTGGGCGTCGTCGGTACCGGCGTCGTTGAGATCTTGGCCAAAGAACGTCAAAAAATCAAGCAACGGACCGGCGTAGAACTGGTCATCACCAAAGCGCTGATTCGTGAAGCCGAAGATAAGAGCGGGTTAGCAACAGCTCATGGCTTAAAATTGGTCTATGATGTTAAAGAGATTACCGAAGACGACGAGATTGATGTTGTGGTGGAAGTGATGGGTAAAATCCATCCTGCCAAAGAGTTTGTCACGGCGGCACTGTCGGAAAATAAACACGTTGTAACCGCCAATAAAGATCTCTTAGCCCAACACGGCACTGAGCTTTTTCAAATAGCGGAAAAGCACCATGTTTCACTCTATTACGAAGCGAGTGTGGCTGGCGGCATTCCGATTTTACGAACGTTGGCGAATTCTTTTATCGCTGATGAAATCACTGAAGTACTGGGAATCATCAACGGGACCACTAACTACATGCTGACTCAAATGGTGGAAAACGGCATGGCCTATGAGGACGCTTTGAAGCGAGCCCAAGAACTAGGCTTTGCAGAGTCCGATCCGACAAATGATGTGGATGGCATTGACGCGGCCTACAAAACAGTGATTTTGACTCGGTTTGCCTATGGAACAGATATTGCTCTCGAAGATTTTGTTGTTCGTGGAATCCGGGGCATTGAAATCGCGGATATCGAACTGGCTAAAGCTATTGGTTATGAAGTGAAACTGATTGGGATGACTAAAAAAGTTGGTGACGGTGTCTTCGCTGAAGTGGCACCCGCTTTAGTACCAGTCCATCATCCGCTTGCGGCGATTCGCAATGAATTCAACGGTGTCTTTGTCCGTAGTACCGGTATCGGCCAGTCCATGTATTTTGGCCCGGGAGCAGGCTCATTACCGACTGCGACTAGTGTAGTGACGGATTTGGCAGTTATTGCTGAAAATCAAGCGGATAATAAACCAGCGCCTCAGTTTATTCAGTATAAGGCTGAAAAACAATTCGCTGATCCAAAAGCTGTCAGCAGCCGCTATTTCATTGCTATGAAGACTATTGACGATGCTCAGTTGTGGCGTGAAATCGAACAAGCAGCTGTCGACTTAGGCGTCTCTTATGAAGATATTGAAAACACGATGGCCGCCGATGGTAAGCGGCGCATTGTTTGGCTGACAGAAGAACTCAACGAAGTCCAAAAACATCAATTCGTTTCTGCTGTCAGCAAGATTGAAGAGACAAAGATCACTCAAATCATGAAAGTAATGGAGGAGTAAGTTATGTACGAAGGTTTGTTGAAGCAATACAAGGAGTATTTACCTATTACTGACAAAACACCGATGATCAGCCTGTGTGAAGGCAATACCCCCTTGATTCCACTGAACAATTTGTCCAAAGAATTGGGGATCACATTGTATGGGAAATATGAAGGACTGAATCCTACTGGCTCTTTCAAAGACCGTGGCATGGTAATGGCAGTTGCCAAAGCTGTAGAAGACGGAGCTAAGGCGATTGTCTGTGCTTCTACCGGTAACACCAGTGCAGCTGCCGCGGCCTATGCGACTCGTGCTGGTGTCAAAGCCTACGTGGTAATCCCGGACGGCAAAATTGCGATGGGAAAACTGGCGCAAGCTATCGCCTATGGGGCAGACATCATCTCAATTCCCGGCAATTTTGATGAAGCGCTAAAAGCGGTTCGTGACATTGCCGAAACCGAAGCGGTTGCTCTGGTCAACTCTGTCAATCCTTATCGTTTGGAAGGACAAAAGACAGCTGCTTTTGAAGTCTGTGAGCAATTAGGACAAGCTCCGGATGTTTTGGCGATTCCAGTGGGAAATGCGGGCAATATTTCTGCTTACTGGAAAGGTTTCAAAGAATGGCATGACGTGAAGGGGACAGCTCTGCCACGGATGCATGGCTTTGAAGCAGAAGGGGCCGCGGCTATCGTGCGAGGTGAAGTCATCCAACAGCCGGAAACGATTGCGACTGCGATTCGAATCGGCAATCCGGCGAGCTGGAAATTGGCAGAGGCAGCTCGTGACGAATCTAAGGGACACATTGATGCAGTGACGGACGAAGAAATCCTGAACGCCTATCGTAAAGTTGCCGCAATGGATGGTGTTTTTGTGGAACCAGGATCGGCCGCTTCCTTAGCAGGTGTTATTCAACATGTGAAATCCGGCAAGATTAAACAAGGAGAAACCGTTGTGACTATCTTCACCGGCAATGGCTTGAAAGATCCGGATACCGCAATTCACGAGGCCAAGGCGGATATCCACAAGATGAGTGATGTCGAAGAAATGCGGAAACACTTGCGAGAAGGTGTGGCAAAACTATGAAAATCCGGGTGCCGGCCACCAGCGCGAACTTGGGACCGGGATTTGATTCCTGCGGGGTGGCACTAGATCGTTATTTATTTGTCGAGGTCATTGAAGATAGTGAGACTTGGTTGGTGTCTCATGAGTTGGGTACAGGTATCCCAACTAACGAAGAAAATTTGTTAGTAGCAACTGCTTTACAGCTGGTACCAGATTTGACGCCAAAGCATTTGAAGATGTCTTCGGATATTCCAGTGACTCGTGGTTTAGGCAGCAGCTCTTCGGTAATTGTTGCCGGAATTGAGCTGGCCAATCGATTAGGCAATCTCAATATGTCCGATGCCCAAAAAATTGCTTTTGGAACCAAGTTAGAAGGACATCCTGACAATGTTGCACCGGCAGTTTGCGGAGATTTGGTGATTGCTAGTGCAGTGGAGAATCAAGTAGATTATGTCCGACACTATTTTCCACCTTGTGATATCATTGCCTTCATTCCTGAAGCGCCCCTCAGCACAGAAAAAGCTCGAGGTGCCTTGCCGCAAACTTTGGGCTATAAAGAAGCTGTGGCAGCCAGTTCTGTGGCTAATGTGATGGTAGCTGCACTATTGACAGGTAATCTGCCGGTTGCTGGCAGATTGATGGAAAAAGATCGTTTTCATGAAACCTATCGGGGGCCGCTAGTACCTCATCTGCAAGTGATTCGGGATCTGGCTCACGAAGAAGGAGCGTATGGTTGCTTTTTAAGTGGCGCTGGACCAACCGTGTTGATCCTTTCTCCAGAAGATCGCAGCCAAAAGATTGTCCAGTTGTTAAAGGCGTGGGATCAGCCAGCATCTGTTGAGCTGTTGAGCGTTGATCGTGAAGGTGTCCAAGTTTTTTAGTTAATCGAAGTAAGTCATGAGGATGGGACTGATTTTATCTAGTCTCGTCCTTTTTATTAAACAAGTAGAGAACCTCTAAGCGTGTGTTAGCGTTATTGGTTATTGATGGCACTTAAAAAAATCAGGAATAATGAAACGGAGGTTTTTTTATGGAATTTGAAACAAAATGTTTGCATGCCGGCTATACCCCGAAAAATGGTGAACCACGGGTACTGCCTATCACTCAAAGTACAACTTTTACCTATGATTCGACAGAAGCGATTGGCAAATTGTTTGATTTGGAAGAAGCTGGTTACTTCTACACTCGCTTGGCTAATCCTACGACTGGAGCTGTCGAAGAAAAAATCGCTGCCCTTGAAGGAGGTATAGGTGCCCTGTGTACCTCATCTGGTCAAGCGGCGACATTTCTGGCGATTATGAATATCTTAGAGAGCGGCGACCATCTGATCGCTTCATCCTACGTCTACGGTGGCACGTATAACTTGTTGGCACACACCATGCAAAAAATGGGAATTGAGGTCACCTTTGTGGATCAATTTGCTCCGTTAGCAGAGTTAGAACAAGCGATTCGCCCGAATACAAAAGCAGTTTTTGCGGAAACTATCGCAAATCCGGCGATGCATGTGTTGGATATCGAGAAGTTTGCGCAATTGGCTCACACCCATGATTTGCCGTTTTTGATTGATAATACCTTTGCCACACCTTATTTTTGCCGGCCAATCGAATTTGGTGCCGATATCGTCATCCACTCCACGACGAAATATTTGGACGGTCATGCGGTTGCAACTGGCGGCGTAATTGTCGACAGTGGGAAATTTAACTGGGCCAATGGGAAATTTCCGCAATTAGCGACACCAGACGAAACGTATCACGGGATTGTCTACACAGAAACGTTCGGTTCTGCGGCCTACATTACCAAAGCCCGGGTGCAATTGATGCGAGACTTAGGGGCGACACCTTCTCCTCAGAATTCATTTTATTTGAATTTGGGAATGGAAACTCTGCCGATACGCATGGAACGGCATTATGAAAATGCACTGAAAGCGGCGACTTTTATCAAGGATCAATCGGCGGTGACGTCAGTGACGTATCCTGGACTTGTAGGAGATCGCAGTTATCAATTGAAGCAAAAGTACCTGCCTAAAGGATTGTGCGGCGTGATTTCCTTTGAAATCGGTGCTGGACGTGAAGCAGCTGCCCGCTGGCTAGATGCTTTGGAGATGGTTTCCCGCGAAGTCCATGTGGCGGATATTAGAACTTGTGCGCTGCATCCGGCGACCTCAACTCATCGCCAGATGTCTGACGAGGAATTGAGAGCAGCCGGTATTTCGCCAGGATTGATCCGAATCTCCATTGGTATTGAAAACATCGCGGATATCTTGGCTGATTTGCAGCTGGCTTTTGATAAACTGGAGGGATAAACGTGCCCATTAAACTGGTTGAAGACTTTCCGGCAAAAAAAGTACTCTTGGCCGAAGATATTTTTGCTATCGACAATGAGCGGGCAATCCATCAGGATATTCGTCCTTTGAAGCTGATTATTTTGAATTTGATGCCTGATAAGATTGCAACCGAGACCCAGCTACTTCGTCTGATTAGTCAAAGTCCGCTGCAGATTGATGTGGACTTTCTACAAATTGCCGGTCACCACCATAAGAATACCAGTTTGGCTCACTTGCAAAAGTATTATCTGACATTTCCACAAGTTGCCCAGACCAACTACGATGCCATGATTATTACTGGTGCCCCGGTGGAAACATTGCCTTTTGAAGAGGTGGACTATTGGGAGGAGTTAAAACAAATTATGGACTGGTCTCAGCGGCAGGTTACGAGTGTTGTCCATATCTGTTGGGGCGCTCAAGCAGGTCTGTACTACCATTATGGCGTGGACAAAGTCGCCTATTCTGAAAAGCTGTTTGGTGTGTATCCTCAAACGATGGTCGCCCCCCATCGTTTCTGTCGCGGCTTTGACGATGAATTTTGGGGACCACAATCTCGCTATACCGGGATTGCGGAAGAACAAATTGCTTCTAAGCCGCTACAAGTGATTGCCCGAGATGAAAAGATAGGGCCAAATATTCTGATTTCAAAAGATGACCACGATATTTTCCTGTTGGGGCATTTTGAATATGATTCGGATACTTTGGCAAATGAGTACTTGCGGGATCAGGAGCGGGGTGTACTGACAGCGCCGCCGGAAAACTACTACGTTGAAGATGATCCGAAAAAAGGGGTACTGAACCGCTGGCGGGCCCACGCCCACCTGCTCTATCATAACTGGCTCAATGATGTGTATCAATTGACACCTTATGATCTTGAAGAAATCCCAAGATGTCAGGCAAAACGAATCAAGCACTGAAAAAACCTTGTCGCCACTGTTTATGCAGTGATGACAAGGTCTTTTTGCAGCTGAAAGTGTCGGAGACGACAATCTACTTGCTTGGAAAGCTTAGGAATCCTGCAGTTTTCTATCGGTCACAGAGCCGACAAATCAGAATCCAAGGGGTGATTGGATTGGCTGTGGTTGCCGTTGTGTTCGTTAGATTACTGCAAAGAGCAACAATCATTCAGGATTGGAAATAGTGCTGCCAAATTCGCTGATATTCTTCCGCAGTTAGTGAAATAACCGAACCGTGCCGTGGTTTTTCTCCTTTACTGTTTTTAGGAAGCTGCTGTCGCAGTTTTTGCGAAACCGGCTGCCAAGTCCGAGGGTTAGCCAAATCATTGCCGGCAAACCCGATGTAATGGTTCGGTCCGTCATGGTACTCCGGCTGATCGATAAACAAGAACCACTTGAAGCCGTTTGTGTCATCGGGATTTGCCGGAAAGAGGCAAGGGCCTTCTCCCCCGGTAAACTCCCGGCCTTCACCGTTCGGCAGCCCGTTGCCGATCTTGCGTCCTAGTGTTCGCCATTGATCTGCGGGGACCTCTTTGTCAGTAGCGTAATCAATCCCTGCCACGGTTGTCAGCAGATTTGTCGCAGTATCCAAACGAATTGTCATCGTTTCTTCTTCCTTCATGAACCGGTAGTAGCGGCCGTCGACCTTGGCCACCGTTGCATCGATGGTTCCTTTACCCGGTCCGCGATTAACATCCACCCAGATCCGGGGTGGGGTGAAAGTGATAAAATCTGCGGTCAAGGAGCACATCATGCGGTTATACGTGACACTCGTACGTTTTTGAGGGTCCAATTCATCGTAAAGATTTGCTGCCCAATAGACGACGTAAAGCTGCTTTTCGGCATCCCATATGGCCTTGGGAGCCCAGGTGTTGCCGGCATTCACATCAGAGACCTGTACATGGCGCTGCTGGCTCCAATGGATAAGGTCAGTCGATTCGAAAATCTCCAGATAACGTGAGCCGCTCAGTTGGCCGGTATGAAAGCCGCCCGGTCGCTCGTGGACATTCAAATCGGTAGCCAATAGATAAAAACGGCTACCATCATGGCTGCGGAGAATAAAAGGGTCCCGCAACCCTTTTTCACCATACTTTGAAAAAATTACTGGCTGTCCTTTGTTCAAGCTCAGCCAGCGTAAAGCATCATTGCCGTCTGAGAGTGCAAAGCTGACGGCCTCGGCACCTGCCCCTTCACCGGTAAAATAGGCCCATAAATAGCCGGCACCGTCTTTCAATACCGGCGGTTGCTGTATTGTACACATAAGCTTTCCTCCTGAGGTAACTTGTTTTATATAGATTATATAATAAACTAAGTATTGGTGGGGAGTTAGTTGTAAAAAAATCGGGCTTTCCGCAAATTTCTGTGGAGCCGGTGGAATCGGGATTTTTATACAACTGCCGGAAAATAAGCAAAATACTGCCTATTTGGTTCATAAGTATGCATTTGCTATGACGTTAGTGAGGAATAGATTTTCAATCGTGGCACCGATATTTTCGGACTTGCTTTTGCTGAAAAGTAAATAAAAACTCCAGTCAGCCGACTGGAGTTTTAGAGCTTGCGGTCTATTCTTCTTCTGTTGCGTAATAGCTATGATCTTCCAGATTCAAAGCGTTCATAATCATCGAGGCGGTTTCTTCGATGGAAAGTGAAGCCACATTGATCACTACACAGCCAAGTTTTTCATACAAGTCAGCCGCAAATTCTAATTCGGCCCGGATCTTGTCGATATCGGAATAGGCGGTGTCCGGATTCAATCCGTAGGCACGCATGCGCTCTTTACGGATGCTATTGAGAACATCCGGGTCATTGGTAAGACCGACGATTTTTTTAGGGTCAACTTCCCACAATTGTTTAGGAATATGGGCTTGCGGAACTAGGGGCAAATTCGCCACCTTGAGGTTTTTGTTGGCCAAAAAGAGGCTGAGGGGCGTTTTGGAAGTACGTGAGACTCCTAGTAACACGACATCAGCTTCCAAAAAACCACGGGGGTCTTTGCCATCATCGTATTTTACAGCAAATTCCATCGCTTTGATGCGTTTGAAATAGTTTTTGTTCAAATGGTGCAAGGCTCCTTGTTCGCGGCTGGCTTTGACGCCACTGCGCGCTTCGATTTCGTTGATGGTGGAAGAAAGAACGTCGAAGCTATACAGGCCACTTTCTTCACAGAAGTCTTGTAACAGAGTCGATAGATTTTCGTTGATCATTGTAAAGAGAATCATAGCGTCGTGTTTTTTTGCGTCTGTCAATGCCTTAATCAAGCTTTCCTTGTCATTGACGAAAGTTTTACGGTACAGGTTGAATTCAACGGTGGGAAATTGTGCCATGGTGGCCTGTGCCAATTTTGTAGCGGTTTCACCAGCGGAATCGGAAATCACAAAAATTGTTAAGATATTGTTTTCATCGTTCATAAAAGCAACAGCCCCTCTTGTCTTTTTATCCACTTTATTATACCATACGATTGTCTAAATTTAATTCGGAATCATTTTGATTTACCGCAAAAAACAGCAGGCCGACTTTTCTGAATGAGCGGCAATGAGCTGCAGGGAGGACATAGATGATGCAGACGACACGAATCCAACAGGCCATGAATACACTGAAAGACAATGGCTTTAAAAATACGAAGAAGCGGGAAGCGATGCTGACTTTTTTAGCTAAGCGTAATCGTTATCTCGCAGCTAAAGAGGTTCATCAGTTTATGGACGAACATTTTCCCGGGGTTAGTTATGATACGATCTATCGAAACTTACATGATTTTGCCGAAATCGGCTTGTTGGAGGAAACTGACCTGAATGGCGAGATGAAATTTCGCTTCCATTGCTGTCAAGATGCCCACCATCATCACCATCATTTCATCTGTACGGTTTGTGGCAAGACCAAGGAACTGGATCTTTGTCCAATGGATTACTTCGCTGAACAGCTGCCCGGTTGTGTAATTGAAGGACACCGCTTTGAGATTTTAGGGCGCTGCGAGGACTGCCAATAGTTATTTTATTCTTATAGCAATTAAAAGGGAGCCTAGGAGATATTTATTTTTTCAAGGAACTTCTTGACACCGTTTTAAACCTCCTTTATAATTTTTTAAGGACAGTCTTGTTTTTTGAATTTCGATCCAAAAGACAAAAACGGTTACTTTTTAAGCTCGGAGGGAGGGAATTTACATGTCAAAAACAGTGGTTCGTAAAAATGAATCTCTTGACGATGCTCTTCGTCGCTTCAAACGTTCCGTGTCAAAAGCCGGTACTCTGCAAGAATCTCGCAAGCGTGAATTCTATGAAAAACCAAGCGTGAAACGCAAGAAGAAATCTGAAGCAGCCAGAAAACGCAAGAAATTCTAATTTTGGCTCACAAGGATTGGAGCTGGTAGTGTGACACTACTAAGTACACTGAACGATGATATGAAGACAGCGATGAGAGCCAAAGACAAAGAACGTCTGGCGGTGATCCGTATGTTGAAAGCATCGCTTCAGAACGAAGAGATCAAAGTCGGACACGAATTGAACGCTGACGAAGAACTGACGATTTTGTCCCGGGAGATGAAACAACGTCGCGATTCGTTAACGGAATTCGAAAAAGCCGGTCGTGATGATCTTTCGGAAAAAGTCAAAGTCGAAATCGCAATTGTTGAAGAATATCTTCCTGCACAGTTGACGGACGAAGAGATTCGTGACATCGTCAAGCAGGCAATCGCTAAAACCGGCGCGACCTCCGCAAAGGAATTCGGCAAGGTGATGAGCGCTGTAATGCCGCAAGTAAAAGGCAAAGCAGACGGGAACCAAGTCAATGCGATCGTCAAAGAATTATTACAATAAGTGCACAAAATCGCGGATATCCTGTCCGCGATTTTTTTATGCTGTTTTGATAGAGTTTCTTGAGGGGATAAGTAATTCAGAAACTGTTCTTGTTATGACTTCTCTGGTGAATTCTTTCTCAACAAAAGAATAAGAAAGCATTTCATAGTTTTTTATTTTGTCAGGCGTTATGGTAAAATAGATAAGAATGAAGGACGAAGGAGATGTACTTTTGACAGAAGAACGCCAATCTTTGCAAATCAAATTAAGTGAATCCGATGATATCGCGATGTTATTGGGCTCCCATGATAAAAATCTGAAGCTGATTGAAGAAAATACTCAAACGGTGATCCGGGCTCGTGGAGAAGTGATCCAAATTGAAGGAGCGCTAGAAGCAATAGCATTGGCTAAAGGGGTCATTGAAGCAATCCAAGAGTTGATTAAACGGGGCATTAACATCAGTACACCAGATGTAGTGTCAGCCTTAAAAATGGCTAAAAGTGACCGTCTGAGCTTTTTTGTAGACATGTATGAAGAAGAAATTGTCAAAGACCGTAATGGTAGCCCTATCAGGGTCAAAAATGCCGGCCAAAAACATTACGTGGAGAGTGTCAAAGCCCACGACGTCGTGTTTGGCATTGGGCCAGCGGGGACTGGGAAAACATTTCTAGCTGTGGTCATGGCGATTGCTGCGTTAAAAAAAGGGCAGGTACAAAAAATTATCTTAACTCGTCCGGCGGTGGAAGCTGGCGAAAATCTTGGTTTTTTGCCGGGAGATTTGAAAGAAAAAGTCGATCCCTACTTGCGTCCGGTTTACGATGCGCTGTATCAGATTTTTGGAACGGATCATACCAATCGGCTGATGGAGCGAGGCGTGATTGAGATCGCGCCGCTGGCCTATATGCGAGGACGAACGTTGGAAGATGCCTTTGTGATTTTAGACGAGGCCCAAAATACGACAATTGCCCAGATGAAGATGTTTTTAACACGCTTGGGTTTCAACTCAAAAATGATTGTCAACGGGGATACCAGCCAAATTGACCTGCCAAAAGGGGTTGTCAGTGGACTGGTTCATGCCGAACGAACATTGAAGAATATTAAGCAGATTGCCTTCGTTAATTTTGAATCCAGCGATGTCGTGCGTCATCCGGTGGTGGCAGAAATCATCGAAGCCTATGACAAAGCCAGTTTGAAAAACGATGCATAAGCAAGTTCTGTAGGCTAGTGCTATCACAAGGTGCTGGTCCAGAAATTTTTCGGAGGTAACAGGATGATTATCCAACCCTTGTACAGGATACGAAAAAAATTAGGGCGTTTTTATACGCCTCTCGTCTTGTGTTTGTTCTTTGTAGCTATTTTTGCGGTGCTGTTTACCAGCGTGCAGCAAAAGCAGACGAATTACAGCGAAGGCCAGGTAGCCGCGGAAAACATTCGCGCCAACAAGACGATTGAAAATACTTTTGCAACGGATCAAAAGCGAAAATTGGCTGCCGAAGCGGTTACTACCGAATACAATTATCAAGAAGAAATCGCCACTACTCAATTTGATCGCGTGAAGCGGTTATTTGATCTGGTAGGGGAAGTCAACGATGATTTGAACAAGCAGTATGAAAGCGACAAGGAAAAAGCTAAAAAGGAAAGCGTCCCGGTGCCCACCGTGGATGACCATACGGCTGCGTTGAAAAAGAAATTTGAGAAGATTGATGCTGACGACGTGGATTTTTATCAGAGCTTTTCTGCTGATTTCTACAACGCGTTGTTTGAACTTTCCGCATCTGATCTCGTCGTGGTACGAAACCAGTCGTTGACAATCATCAGCGAAGAAATGGCCCAGCACGTTAGAGAAAGCAATCTGTCGGACATTTTGGACAATGCCAAGGCACAAGCTGAATCATTGAGCGTTAGCCAACAAGCAGTTTCAGTAATCGAAAGTTTGCTGGAAAAAGGAATCGTAGTCAACGAATTTCCAAATGAAAAAGCAACCGAAGAAAATCGGGAAGCTGCCCGTAATGCTGTGCAGCCAGTCATGATCTACCAAGGGGAGATTATTGTTCGTGAAGGCTCCCAAATTGATGCCAACGCCATCGAAAAATTGAAACTTTTAGGACTGACCAGTCAAAGCAGCTCGATTTTTCCAATAGTGGCAATGGTAATGGGAATCTTGTTGCAGATTGCGGTTTTACTATATTTTGGTCGCCAATTTCATTCAAAAGACAATCAGCAGGAGTTTTTTACCTTCTATACAGCCGCGATGGTTTTTAGTGTGCTATTGATGAAGTTCTTCCAAGTTTTCCAAACTGAACAGACACTCTATATCCCCTTGTTTTATCCAGCGGCCTTTGTTCCCTTAGTATTGAGCCTGTTTATGAATCGACGGACGGGGATTATCGCGGCGATGTTCCAGGTAGTGGCGGCGATCTTTGTCTATTACGACGCGTTAGGAACCAACCTGCTGACGATTATCTTGATCACCTACCTCTTTTCCGGATTGATGGGAACTATCGTTAAACGTGAACGAATTGGTCGTCAAGGCTGGCCGGCCGTAATGTGGGTTATCGTCTTTCCAACATTGTTGACTTTTGTATTGATGGTTTTCCAAGGCCTTAGTTTTTCCAGTGGTGCAACTTGGTTGACGATTGTTTGCGGCTTTGCCGGCAGTCTATTGTCTTTCATGCTGACCATGGGATTGCATCAGTACATCGAGCTTTTAGTAACCGATGATTCGGTGATTGTCTTGAATGAGTTGAGCAATCCTAACCATCCGCTATTGAAGCAGTTATTAGAAGAAGCTCCGGGCACCTACCATCATTCCATGATGGTAGCCAATCTCAGTGCTAACGCGGTGGCGGAAATTGGTGGCCGTTCGCTATTGACCCGAGTTGCTTGTTATTACCACGATATTGGTAAGTTGAAGCATGCTAACTTTTTTGTTGAGAACTTGCCGCAAGGGGCAGAAAATCCCCACAATTTCTTGTTGCCGGAAGATAGTAAGCAGATTATCTTCGGTCACGTAACCGATGGCGCAAAAGTTTTAGAAGACTATAAGATGCCACAAATGGTGATTGATATTTGTCGTCAGCACCATGGGACGACCATGATGAAATTTTTCTATGCCAAAGCCAAAGAACGGAATCCTCAAACAACGGAAGCTGATTTTCGCTATCCGGGACCAAAACCACAAACTAGAGAAGCCGGTGTCGTTAGTATCGCTGACAGCTGTGAAGCGGCAGTGCGAGCGATGGATCATCCCGACAACGAGAAAATTCAACAGTTTGTTCACAATCTGATTATCGATCGAATTATCGACGGTCAGTTGGATGATAGCGGCTTGACGATGAAAGAAATTCATTTGGTAGAAAAATCACTTGTCAACGGCCTGTGCAGTACCTTCCATTCTCGGATCAAGTATCCGAAGATGAAATCTGAAGCTGAAAAGATGAAAGAAGAACAGGAAAGAAGCGAAAAATAATGGAAATCACCTTTATCGATGAAACTCAATCTGTTCCTGAAGATAAGATTCGGGAAATTGACGATTTGTTGCAATTTGCAGCAGATCAATTAAAACTGCCTGACAATGCGGAGATGTCAGTGACTTTTATGGACAACGAAGCAATCCGGGAAATCAATCGGGAGTATCGCGGCAAAGACGCACCAACAGATGTCATCAGCTTTGCCTTGGAAGAAGAAGGCGACGGTGAAGTACCAATCCTTTTTGAAGAAGATGATGAACCCTTACCCCGTGAATTGGGAGATTTGATGATTTCTGTGGAGCGTGCCAAAGAACAAGCAGAAGAATACGGGCATTCATATGATCGGGAACTGGGTTTTTTAGCCTTGCACGGTTTTTTGCATATCAACGGTTACGATCATATGACACCGGAAGATGAAAAAGAGATGTTCTCACTGCAAAAGGAAATTCTGGATGCCTATGGACTCAAAAGATAGAAATGTCAAAAAAAACAAGAACTTCATTACCTCGGTGGAGTTTGCCGTAACTGGCGTCAAAACGGTTTTCAAAGAAGAACGTAACATGCGCAAACATGTTGCCATCGGGATTTTAGCAGTTTTAGCAGGGCTGTTTTTCGGCTTGAACCAGATGGAGTGGCTGTGGCTTTTATTAGCGGTTTTTCTGGTTTGGATTGTGGAAGTCATCAATACGGTTTTTGAAAATGTGGTGGATATGGTTACTGACTGTCACTTTCATCCAATTGGAAAAAAGGTCAAAGACATGGCCGCAGGGGCAGTACTGCTGACTTCCGGCTTTGCTTTGGTGGTAGGATTAATCTTGTTTCTACCAAAAATCTGGTTCTGGTTTTTTTAGACAAAGACAAGGCACCTCGTTAACTGCTACTCGATTATTTTGAATAATACCTAAAGGAGAATTGTATGACAGAACATAAATCCGGATTCGTCGCCATTGTGGGACGACCAAATGTTGGGAAATCAACACTATTAAACCGTATTGTCGGTCAAAAGATTGCTATTATGAGCGACAAAGCCCAAACGACACGGAATAAAATTCAAGGCGTTTATACGACGGATGACGCACAATTGATCTTCATTGATACACCGGGAATCCACAAACCAAAACATCGCTTAGGGGATTTCATGGTGGAAACTGCCTACAGTGCTTTGCGGGAAGTAGATGCCGTCTTATTTATGATTGCCGCTGATGAGAAACGTGGCAAAGGAGACGACTTCATCATTGAGCGCTTGAAAACTGTTGATAGTCCGGTTTATCTGGTGATTAATAAGATTGATAAAGTACATCCTGATGAGCTGTTGGGAATCATTGATGACTATCGCCAACAATTGAGTTTCAAGGAAATCATCCCTATTTCTGCGACAGAAGGGAATAATTTTGAAACACTGATGGGAACACTGGTGGAACAAATGCCAACAGGGCCACAGTATTTTCCAGATGACCAAATTACCGACCACCCTGAATACTTTATCGTTTCAGAATTGATTCGGGAAAAGGTATTGCTTTTGACGCGTGACGAAGTTCCCCATTCCGTTGCAGTTGTCGTGGATTCTATGAAACGAAACGAAAATGATAAAGTCCATATCCAAGCTACCATTATTGTGGAGCGAGACAGTCAAAAAGGAATTATCATCGGTAAAGGGGGCAAGATGTTGAAAGACATCGGTACCAAAGCCCGTCGTGAGATTGAACTGCTGTTGGGCGATAAAGTCTTCTTGGAACTTTGGGTGAAGGTCCAAAAAGATTGGCGGGATAAACAGACCTATTTGACGGATTACGGTTATAAAAAAGAGGACTATTAATCCTTCATGAGTGATGAATTCACAGTGAGGGCTGCGACAGAAAAAAACTGCCGGCTAAGCATCTTTGCTGCCGGAATCTAAACTGGACCGGAGAGAAAGGGAAGGTTACGACAACAGTTTTCTTTCTTGTCGCAGTTTTTTTAAGAAGAGGTGATAAATTGGAAGTTGCAGAAACCAAAGGCATTATTTTGTTTTCCCGAGATTACAAGGAAAAAGACAAGCTGGTCAAGATTTTTACAGAAAGCTATGGCAAGCAGATGTTTTATGTAAAAGGGGCACACCGGAAAAATAATCCCTTGGCAGCGGCATTGCTAAATTTTACTGAAGGTGTTTATTTTGGTACGATTCCTTCTGAAGGCCTATCTTTTTTGAATGGCGCCAAAGAGGTCAAAACTTTTCGTCACATTCAAGAAGACATCTTTGTGACAGCTTATGGGACGTATATCTTGAACCTGGTGGATGCGGCGATTGAAGATCGTCTATACGACCCTCAACTCTACGGGTTTACTCATCAGTCCTTGATGCAGCTGAACAACGGCGTCGACCCGGAGGTAATTACCAATATTTTTGAGCTGCAAATCTTGCAGCGTTTCGGTGTGACTCCGCAGTTGGACCATTGCGCGGTTTGTGGAGATCGACAAGGCCCCTTCGACTATTCTTCCAAGTTTGGCGGCTTATTGTGCCAGCACCATTTTGATCACGATGTGCACCGCTATCATGCTGATCCTCGGGCAGTCCATTTTGCTCGTCTCTTCATGAATATTTCCTATGACCAAATCAACTCTATTACACTAAAAACTGAAACCAAACAGGGGCTGCGACAGTTTATCGATCAGCTTTATGAAGAGTACGTCGGTCTCCATTTAAAAAGCAAACGGTTCATTGATCAAATGCAAAGTTGGTCCCAACTGATGATTGAGCCTAGAGCTGATGCTGAAAACACATCAAAAAAAGACACCCCATCGGCGCCTGAATCTTAGGCCTTTTCCGAAATTAGGGTGTCTTTTTTATGGGGAAATTTTGCCGGTTATTCTTCGATTGGCAGACGGAGGTCCTCAATGGTGCGGGCACTCGAAGCTGTTAAGCGAGCAAAATAACTTTTAGTCTCTTTAAAAACTACGGGTGTTAAAAGGGCTAATGCAATGATATTAGGAAAGGCCATTAAACCGTTGCAGATGTCCGCTAACGTCCAGACAGCCGAGACTGTTAGGTAAGGGCCGATGAAGACAGCACCAACATAGACGAGGCGGAAAATTTTGGCGTAGCGGTCGGTATTCAACAAATAAGCCAGACAGCGCTCTGAATAGTAATTCCAGCCAAGAATCGTGGTGAAAGCGAAAAAGACCAGACAAATCATCAGCAGAAAAGAGGCTGCTTGTGAAGAGATGGGCAGCGCTTTGGAAAAGGCGTGAATCGTGACGGCAGCGCCCTCTTTACCAGTCTGCCAAGCACCAGTCATAATGATTGCCATGCCGGTCATGTTGCAGACGATAATGGTATCGATAAAGGTTCCGGTCATAGAAACCAATCCTTGGCGTACCGGCTCATTTGTCCGGGCAGCGGCTGCAGCAATAGGCGCACTACCCAAGCCGGACTCGTTGGAGAAAATCCCTCGAGCGATTCCTTTTTGCATCGCGATAATCATTGCCCCTACTGCACCGCCAGAAACTGCGCGTAAGCCAAATGCACCCTGGAAGATCTCTGCGATGACACCGGGTAATTTATTGAGATTCAATAAGATCATCACCAAACATAAAGTGACATACAAAACGACCATTGCCGGAACGATAATTTCCGAGACGCGAGCGATACGCTTTACGCCACCAATAAGGACCACAGCCACAGAAACGGTCACTAAAAGGCCCACGATTACTACTGCCCAGGAATAATTGTTGCCAAAAAGCTGAATACTATGAACTTGATTGGGATCAAAAAACGTTTGGGCTGCCGAAGTGATGCCGTTGATTTGTGTCAAAGTCCCAATACCCAAAAGGCCGGCCATAATCCCAAAAAAGGCAAACAGCTTGCCTAACCAGCGCCACTTTTTACCCAAGCCATTTTCGATATAGTAAAAGGGACCGCCCAACGCACGGCCATTCGCGTCAAACGTTCGGTATTTCACTGCCAGTAGGCCTTCAGCATATTTGGTGGCCATCCCTAAGAGACCCGCCAGCTCCAGCCAGAACAATGCACCAGGTCCACCAGCGACAATAGCAGTTGCAACGCCTACAATATTGCCGGTGCCAATGGTGGCAGACAGTGCGGTACATAAAGCTTGAAAACTGGAAACATCCCCGATACCATCTTCCTCATCTTTTAGCATGTAGCGCAGGGCTAGTGGTAGCCGCCGCACTTGGATTAGGCGCAATCCAGCAGTCAAAATGACACCAATTCCCAAAATCAGCAAGATCATCGGGGCGCCCCAGATTAAGTCATTTAGTTTGGTCAACCATTGGTCCATATTTTGTCCTCCTGAGAATTAATTACTAACAAATCTCGGCTAACTGACTGACTTCAGTCACTTAACAGAGAGGTAGCGTGATTTTTGCCAGTCTAGCAAAAAATAATCGTTTGTACCAGTGAAAATTGGAAACAAACGCAAATATTCTGATAATTGTTCGTAGTTTTTTCGAAAACCTGACGATTGAAAAAAAGATTTTTGGTTGACAAAGGGTAACAAGAGTCGCTATTATATAAGGTAATTGAAGAGATGCGTTGATCAAATTTGGAAATGTGCCAGACATCAAAGCGATTCCGGGAGGGTGGAAGCCGGATATGGAGACATTTTTCCGCAGGCGTTTGGGAGCATCAGCAAAATGAAGCTGCCGAGAAATCGGAAGCAGGGTGGAACCGCGAATTTTTCGTCCCTGTGTTTGTCTATTGATATACAGACAAACACAGGGCTTTTTGTATCTTCTTGCAAGAAACTCTGCCAAAGAACTTTTGGAAAAAATGCTGCCCACGTCTTCAACAACTCTGCTGCAAATTTGAAAGGAGCGTCACAATGACAAAAATGACCGTTCAAAACATCATCTTGACCTTACAAAAATTCTGGTCAGACAATGGCTGCATGCTGATGCAGGCCTACGACACTGAAAAAGGGGCCGGCACCATGAGCCCGTATACTTTTTTACGGGCGATTGGACCAGAACCCTGGAATGCTGCTTACGTGGAACCTTCTCGCCGACCAGCTGATGGTCGTTATGGAGAAAATCCCAATCGTTTGTATCAACACCATCAATTTCAAGTGGTGATGAAGCCTTCGCCTGCTAATATCCAAGAATTGTATTTGGAAAGTCTGAAACTTTTAGGCATCGAACCATTGGAGCACGACATTCGTTTTGTAGAAGACAACTGGGAAAACCCGTCGATGGGCTGTGCTGGATTAGGTTGGGAAGTTTGGTTAGATGGGATGGAGATTACCCAATTCACTTACTTCCAACAAGTGGGGGGACTACCTTGTAAACCAGTGACCTCAGAGATTACTTATGGCTTGGAACGGCTAGCTTCATATATTCAAGAAGTCGAAAGTGTTTATGATCTGGAATGGACAGAAGGCGTTAAGTACGGCGAGATTTTCAGACAACCGGAGTATGAGCATTCAAAATACTCTTTTGAAATCAGCGACCAAGCCTTGCTCTTAGGCAATTTTGATCGCTTTGAAGCAGAAGCTAAACGGTGTATCGACGAAAGTCTGGTACATCCGGCCTATGACTATATTCTGAAGTGCAGCCATACCTTCAATTTATTGGATGCTCGCGGAGCCGTATCAGTAACGGAACGTGCCGGCTATCTGGCGCGTATCCGTAATCTGGCGCGGGCGGTTGCCAAGATTTTTGTGGCCGAGCGTGCCAAACTGGGATATCCGCTTTTGGATCCTGCACAAGCAGCAGCATTGTTAGAGGAGGAGAAATAATATGGCAAAAGATTTGTTACTGGAAATCGGCTTGGAAGAGATGCCCGCACATGTGGTCACTCCCAGCATGGAGCAGTTGGAAAACAAAGTGACGGCTTTTTTGGATGACAATCGCTTGAGCTTTGAATCAATCAAAGCCTTTTCCACTCCTCGGCGCTTGGCAGTGTTGATTGAGAAAATTGCTGACAAACAAGAAGACATTCAAGAAGAAGTCAAAGGTCCTGCTAAAAAGATTGCATTGGATGGAGAAGGCAATTGGTCCAAGGCAGCCCAAGGGTTTGTTCGGGGACAAGGTGTGACTACAGATGCCATCACTTTTAGAGAGTTAAAAGGTGTGGAGTACGTCTACGTAACCAAGTATGTCAAAGGAGAATCCGCAGAAGCTGTATTGACTGGATTGAAAGATGTCATTATGAGTTTGACCTTCCCAGTGACCATGCATTGGAGTAATTTTGATTTTGAATACATTCGTCCAATTCATTGGATCGTAGCATTGTTGGATAATGACGTCTTGCCTTTTGAAATCTTGGATGTCAAAACTGGTCGCCACTCTCGCGGTCATCGTTTTTTGGGAGAGGACCTCACGTTTTCCAATCCTTCTGAATACGAAGAAAAATTGGCGGAACAGTTTGTCATTGCCAATCCTATGAAGCGCAAACAGTTAATTGTGGAACAAATCGCTGAGTTGGCTGCTAAAAATGAATTCAAAGTCGAAATGGACGGGGAGTTGTTAGAAGAGGTCAACAACTTGGTGGAATACCCGACTGCTTTTGTTGGTGATTTTGAAGACAAATACTTGGCTGTGCCAGAAGAGGTTTTAGTCACCTCCATGAAAGAGCACCAACGTTACTTTGACGTTCGCAATCAAGATGGCTTACTTTTGCCACACTTTATCTCAGTTCGTAATGGGAATAATGTGAAGTTGGAAAATGTAGCCAAAGGGAATGAAAAAGTCTTGACCGCTCGCTTAGAAGACGCAGAGTTCTTCTATAACGAGGACAAAAAACTCAACATTGAAGAGTTGGTCAATAAGTTGAAACATGTCACCTTCCACGAAAAAATCGGCAGCATCTATGAAAAAATGCAGCGGGTTGCAGCAGCAGCTCAGATTATCGGTGAAACGGTAGGCTTGACTACCGAGCAATTAGAAGACTTAAAGCGCGCAGCTGAGATTTATAAGTTTGATTTAGTCACCAATATGGTGGGAGAATTTCCAGAGCTGCAAGGAATCATGGGTGAAAAATACGCATTGCTACAAGGTGAAAAACCGGCTGTTGCCCAAGCGATTCGTGAACACTATCTGCCAATCTCAGCTGAGGGGCAACTGCCGCAATCAGATATCGGGGCAGTTCTAGCGATTGCAGACAAGCTGGATAGTGTCTTGTCCTTCTTTGCAGTAGGGATGGTGCCTTCTGGTTCCAATGACCCGTATGCGTTGCGTCGTCAGTCTTATGGGATTGTGCGCATCGTTGAAGACAAGGGCTGGTACTTCCCGTTGAAACAGCTGCAAAAAGCTATTGATGAAAAGATCAACAGTGATGAAAAACGCTTCGGAATCAAGCTGTCAAGTGGCCAGCAGGACGTCTTGGACTTTATCAAAGCCCGTCTGCGTCAGCGCTTGACTTCTGAAAATGTTCGCCACGATGTGATTGATGCCGTCATCAATGCCGACCAAGAAGATTTGACCCAACTCTTTGCCGCTGCAACAATTTTGCGCAAACATGTGGCCGATGCTGAGTTCAAGCCGTCCGTGGAAGCCCTGACCCGGGCGATCAATCTCGCGAAAAAAGCAGAAGATTCAACAGATCATGTGGATCCCAACTTATTTGAAAACGATGCTGAAAAAGCCTTGTTTGAAGTTGCAGCTGATTTGGAACAAAAATTCCCTCGCCAAACGATGGAAGAAAACTATGCTGGTTTGGTAGCACTGCGCCCGTATATTGAGAAATACTTTGAAGAGACCATGGTAATGGTGGAAGATGAAAAAGTCCGCCATAATCGGTTAGCGCAACTGAAAATTATCTCCAAAATGGCTCTGGCAGTCGCAAGCCTGGACTCATTGATCATCAAATAGATAAGTATACCAAAACAAAAAAACGTCGATCTCTTGTGCGGATCGGCGTTTTTTGTTTTGAAGTCACCAGATTCAGCGACAAGAAAAAAATACTTTGAAGAAAGTGCGTTTATAAGATCAGTTTGAGCAGCAGCGGAATGTAGAGCATATACAATAAGACAGAATAGCCGAGACTAGATGCACCAAACTCTTCGTCGGCATGGTAATTGCGAGCGAGGATCGGTACCGAGTTTTGAACCGGCATGGAGGACTGGATGATAAAAACACTGAGCATCAAAGGCGGTACGGGAAAGACAAAACCCAAAGCCCAAACAATCAATGGGGAGATCACAAACCTGCCCAACAGCACACCGACAATGTCGCGGTTCATGCGTAGATTCTTTAGGCCGCTGAAATAGACGATAATGCCGATGATAAACATGGAAAGGGGGGTGGTGAGATCTGCCAGATAGCCACCAAAATTTTGGATAAATGACGGGGTTGGCAAAGTAGTCATGACCCAAGCCAGGCCAATCAAAAAGCCCATTAAAGCCGGAGTAAAAACTTTTTTTAAGAGCACCAGCGGATGAAATGAAACCTGCGCGTGTTGGATATCTGGATTGTCTTGGGCGATTTCATAGATTCCGATTGTCCAAAAAAAGGTGGTGTTGACAATGTAGTACAACAAAACATAAGGGATTGCCTTTTCACCGAAAATCGCTAAGTTGATGGGCAATCCGATAAAGATTGTGTTGGAACAGGTAAACATCGTGGAAAATGTCCCTTGCCGACCCGGGGTGACTTTGGCGAGTTTACGGTAAATCAGGCTGATTCCAAAAGTTGCCACTATCGACAATAAGGGGATGATCATTCCAGAAAATAGCGACAAAAATTCAGAGCGGGAAAAGTTAGCGGTGATGTTCAAAAACATGTTGAAAGGCAGCGCCAGGTTCAATACGACTTTTGAAAAAACATCTGCCGTACGATTGGAAAACCATTGCTTGTAGGAAAGATAGTATCCTAAAAACATCAGTGCAAAAATGGCAAAAATATTTAAATAGGCTTGAAGCATAGTCAGCACCTGCTTTACAAAAGATTGAAAAAACATGCGTGAGGAATCAATTCCGTCACGCATGTCAGTTGTGGTTATTTATTTCGTTGCTGTTTGCCGGAATTACGTCCTTTTCCTTGGTTATGATTTGACGGTTGGTTGCGATTAGCGCCATCAGAAACTTTTTCAGCTTTTTTCGGTTCTACTTGTTGTTTTGGTGGAGTCACCACCACTTTTGGCGGATTGTTTTTCATTTCAGCTTGAATTTGAGCTTTAATCCGCGGTTTCATAATGACATTGGTGATATAAGTTTGTACGCAGGCGATGAAACCACCTACCACCCAATAAAGGGTAACTCCTGCTGGTGCCCCAAAGGAGAACATAATAATCATCAATGGAGAAACGATAGACATGGTACGCATTTGTTTTTTCTGTTCTTCAGGAATACCGATTAAGCTAATCACACTTTGCAATGCGTAGAAGACACCGGCGACAATTACGAATACCAAATTCGGCTTACTCAAGTCAATGCCAAGGAAGACGGCATTTTGCAGATTTTCCGAATAGCGGGCAGTCGTATACAATGCCGAGAAGATCGGCATCTGGATCAAAAGTGGCAGACAGCCCATGCCACCTAACATGCTGACACCATTTTCTTTATAGACAGCGCTCATCTCTTGCTGGGCTTCCATTTGTTCTTGCTGCGTTGTTGCAGCTTTCAATTTCGCTTGAACCGCGTCCAATTGCGGCTTGATGTATTGCATTTTTTCGGATTGGATCATCGTCTGGCGAGATTGATGAATGCCAAGAGGTAAGATGATAAAACGAACAATCAGTGTGACCAAGATGATGGCCCAGCCCCAGCGATTGTCCCCACCTACGAGATTTGCTAACATTTTCAGCAAGGCATCTAGTGGGGCTACCAAGATTCTATACATAAAACTAGAAGTATCCGGGATCGTTTTTCCAGCTGAATCCGTCGTCATTTTGACACACCCGGATAAGAATACGAGGAGCATCAGCATGCCGGAACCCAGCAGCCAATTTTTTATTTTTTTCATTGATTTCTTCCTTTCATCATACACTTTCACCGTGGATCAAAAGCCGATCATCCTCTAAGAAAACCGTTCTTGCAAGCATGAAAGTGGATCGATACAGCTAAATTGCACAAGAATAATCATACTAAAAAAAGCCGTTGATTTCAACGACTTCATGAAAAAGTCTCAATTACAGCGCATATCAAAGCTTTAATATAGCCAACTAATCCGGGCTGTAAGTAACATCAAACTGGCTTCTTTCTTTGATTTTTGCATCGTCACGTACAGTCAAACGAGCAACTCTGCCCGCTGGGGAAGGGGACTTTTTGATGGCAGCAATAAAGGTATCCATTACCGCGTCCTCTGCTACGGCCTCAATACCGACAGAACCGTCCGCCTCATTCCAAACAGCGCCGGTGACTCCCAGGCGATCAGCAAGCATTTTGGTGGTATAACGAAAGCCCACCCCTTGGACGCGCCCAGTCACATTCATATGGACCTTTCTCATAACGCCACCTCCATTCCGATGAAATGATTACTGTCTTTATGATACCGTTTTTTTTGTTGGGCAACAAGAGATGTGCTGACAAGTATGCTATAATTCAGGCAAAGAAACGGAGGACGACACATGAAAGAGATTCAAGCTGTCAAAAATCCCCTCATTAAAGAATTACGTAAGCTGCATCAAAAAAAGCACCGACAAGAGCAGGGGCGCTTTTTGCTGGAGGGGTTTCATCTAGTGGAAGAAGCAGCAGAAAACCAAGCAGCAATTCAAATGATTCTGGTAAATCAACGGGGCTTACAGGAATGGCAGGAATGGCTGCAACGTTACGAGACATTGGAGCAATATCTAGTTTCTGATGAGGTCATGGACAGTCTTTCAGATTTACCGACCCCACAAGGAATCATCGCCGTGGTCAGTCAAGCACAACCGGTAGCAGACATCAAAAAAGGGCGTTGGTTGCTGTTGGATCGCGTCCAAGATCCTGGAAACGTAGGAACAATGGTACGAACCGCTGACGCTGCCGGCTTTTCAGGTGTGATTTTGGGAGTCGGTTGTGCTGATCCTTTTAGTACCAAAGTGTTACGAAGCATGCAAGGCAGTAATTTCCATTTGCCCATTTTAAACGGAGCGCTGGAAACCATTATTCCAGAACTAAAAGCAGCCGGTATGACTGTCTATGGAACAGAATTAAATGAAGCGGCTCGTCCATTCCAAACAGTGGAAAATGAAGAAAATGTCGCGCTATTGATGGGTAACGAAGGGCAAGGGGTTGCTCGTAATTTATTAGAAATGACAGATTTGAACCTTTATATCCCAATTTATGGAAAAGCAGAGTCCTTAAATGTCGGTGTTGCCGCGGGAATCCTTATGTATCATTTCAGTGGTAATTTTTTTTAAAGATGTATTAAGCTTAGATGTTCCTTACACTGCTGTAAGTTGAATGGTGCTATACTGTACCCAGTTACAAAAAGAGTACATTTAACTTAAAGGGGACTGCAAATCTATGACCGAAAAATGGCAAGATGATCCGGAGTACATGAGCTATATTGAGGACTTACTGGCAACCGAAGCGGTCCAAAAACTGGCAAATTACACACAACATGTGAATTCTACCCGCTTGGAACATTCGCTGAGCGTTTCTTATTACAGTTACAAATTAGCAAAAAAATGGGGCGGAAATGCCCGTGCAACAGCTCGTGCTGGGTTATTGCATGATTTGTTCTACTATGACTGGCGCACAACTAAGTTTGATGAAGGCAGTCATGCATACATGCATCCACGAATTGCTGTCAAAAATGCCGAAAAGATCACGGAGCTTTCTGATTTGGAAAGAGACATTATCTTGAAGCACATGTGGGGAGCAACCATTGCACCACCGAAATACAAAGAAAGCTATATCGTTACGATGGTGGACAAGTATTGCGCCATCAAAGAAGCATCGGAACCAATGACTGAAAACTTGCGCCACAAATGGCACCAATGGTTTCCTAAAAAACAATCAGTTTGATAAATTAAAACCGCCTTGTCACTGAATTCAGTGACAAGGCGGTTTTTGTAGTAAAACAGCAATACTTGTAAATATGAAACTGAGTTCTTACCGCCCGAGTATTCGGCTAGTAGTAACAACTTACATAACGAAGAGATTAAGCAGAGCGAATAAAGTAGTCAGAATTAAAATAGTCCCTACCACCAGCAGATGTCGGCGTTTGTTCATCATCAAGATAGCGATATATTCTCGTAAAAAGGCATTTGGTAGATAATACAGTGCTGTTTTCGCGCCGATGCCATCTGCTTTTAGTCCAGCTTGATGGGCAAACATGCCCCCACGAAAAATATGATAGTTATTGGAGCTGAAAATCACTTTATACCCTTCTGGTGAGCGTTCATCCATCACTTTTTTAGAAAAGCGCATATTTTCAAGGGTTGTGGTGGAGTGGTCTTCCAGAATAATATCCTCTTGTGGGATCCCTTGCTCCAATGCATAGGCAGCCATTGCAGCCGCTTCCGAGAGTTTTTCGTCAGCACCTTGCCCACCAGACATGACCAGCTTGGCAGCCTTGTTCTTGGCTTTTTGCTGCAACCGGTAAAACTCGATGGCTTTATCGATTCGACGAGCCAAAAGAGGAGAAACTTTTTCTCCTCTTAATAGGCCGGCTCCCAGAACGATGATGTAGTCTTGATCATAGCGGGGATGGTTGAATTGATACAATACCGAAACGGTCAAAAAATTGTAGAAAACGATGAAAAAGTACATCATAATCAGTGGCAAGCAACTGAGAAAACTACTGAGCCAATTAGGTAGCTGTTGAGCGATAAAATAATCGTAAATCAAAAATACAGTTAAAAACAAGGCCAAAAGTAGCGTCAACAGATTTGCCAGAGAATGGGATTCTTTTTTAATCACGACGGCAGCATTCCAATAGAGAAAAACGACCAAGGTCATAATTCCAAAGGCTGCTACTAGGAGGAGGGCTACCAGCGCAACTGCCAACAAGCCGCCGACAATTAGGCTACCGGTGGAAAATAGATTGTAAACCAGGTAGCCCCCGAAAACGATCAGAAAAAGATTGAAGAGCAGTCCGTTGGCTAGCCGGGCCTTTTCTTTGAAATAAGCCAACAAAAATATGCCAAAAAATAGCAATGGAATCAGAATAAAGAAACTGCCGATAGCAAGTTCTCTGATGGCCAGATAGATAAAAAGTGCTGTTAGGGACCAGATACAGCAGAAGAAAAAAGTGTCCGGATCGTCTTGTCGGCGCCGCCAAACGATCATAGCCAAATTGCCTAAAAGGAAGACCACTGCAAAAGTAATCTCCGGTATAAACGTTGTCATAATAAAATCCTCCTTGAATAAAACAATAAACCAAAAACCGCTGAAGGCCAGTTTGTTTGAAAATAGGCTGGTTGCGTTTTTTTGAGGCAATAGTTGTCTCAGCTTCTTAAATGTTGCCACCAACACTTGGACATCAGTCGTTCTTTTAATCATAATTAGTATAGCAAATTTTACCTTGATTGCTCGGATAAAGTACCTGAGTTCAGAGTTTTGTGATTTTGGGGTACAATGGGAACAACTACAAATAAAATGGATTGTTTGTTTACCAGTATGAGAATTTGTCACAAAAGCTGCACAGTCGATGGTGCGTAGATGGAAGTGACTGGTAAAGAATAGGAAAGTCTGGAGGAGATAAGGATGGAAATGGGTGAAGTGCAAAAAGTACGATTGCCGGCTTTTGCAGTTATTGGCAAACTGGGAGACGGTCTGGCGGAGGAGGGTTCTTCCTGGGTTCCGCCACTGTGGGAAACTGCCAATAACCACTTTGAAGAATTAGGAGCGGTGGTTAATCAAAAAGAGCTAACTGAGATTCGAATGTGGGGGCTGATGAGCGATTCAACGGCTTGGTTGACCCCTTGGCAGGCAGTGGGCTGTTACTTGGCAGGCATGGAAGTCCCTGCTGACACACCAACACCACCTGGTTGGATCCGTTGGAATCTGCCAGCGATGGAATATTTAATCGTCAAAACCAATACACAGGATTTAGTGGCGATGACAGAAAAAATGCTGACAGAAATTATTCCACAACAAGGTGAGACGTTAGCTGCTGCAATCCAGGAATACTATGAACCTGATTTTGCTGCAGGGGAAGTTGTTTTATATTTTCCAACCAGAATACTCAATGAGTAATAGTTAGAACTTAAAAGAGAAGGCAGTGGCAACAAACCTGTCACGCTTCTGGAAAAGTAATGCTGGTCATGAATAATTCCTTGTCTTTTTGAGGATAATTTAAAACGCTGACTACCTTGATTTTAGCGAGGACGGTTAGCGTTCTTTACTTTGTTCTACCAGCCAGCAATTCGAGCATTGACTTTCTTTTACTTGAAAATAATGTGGAGCACAACTATCTATTGCACTGAAACTAAAAAAAACGCAAAAAAGTTCAGACTGGAAATTTCCAGTCTGAGCTTAAGGAGAGTCATTTGGGTTCTACCATCCGATGTGATAAGAAAACATCTGGTTTAGAACAAATTTGAAAAGAAATTTTTGATATTTCGGCCCAAAAGAACAAAGAAGTTCGCTTTAGCCACACTTTGGTCTACGATGATTTCTGATTCATGGGTCGTATCATCCAAGTAGCCCAAGTCATCTTGTTCAAGAGCTACTTGAGCGGTCCCCAATTTGGCGCCTTTCATGACTGGCGCCTGCAATTCACCGTTGGCAGCATCTTTGTTCAGCTGTGGTGTGATTGTAAGCTTCGTTTTATCCATATCATTGCGTACCCACAAGGATACCGCGCTTTTCAACGATACTTTGGTAGTCAGCTCTTCGCCATCTTTGACTTTGATGGTTGTCATATCTGGTAGGCGACTTCCAGCAGGTAAGACTTCTTCTTTTTTCCAGTTTGCATAAGTATAATCCATCAATTTGGCCGTCTCGATAAAACGAGCGCTGGGGTCTTCTTCATGGTTGGTGGCATTTAGAACCACGGTAATGATTCGTTGGCCGTCTTTGATCATGGTGCCGACAAAACAAGCACCAGCTAGGTCAGTCGTCCCTGTCTTCAAGCCGTCTACGCCTTCTTTGTAGTTCAAAAATCCTGGCAGCATCCAGTTCCAGTTGACCATCTCAACTTGTGAAGTCGTTCCCTCAGCAAAGATTTTGGTAGGGGTCTTGGCGGTTTCCAATGCTTCAGGATAGTCCTTTAGCAAGTGACGAGCAACGATTGCCACGTCTTTAGCCGACATCAGGTTTTCGTCATTTTTGTCGGTACCAGGGTAGATGTTTTCTCCCAGGTAACTATTGTTCAGACCAGAAGCATTGACCAAAGTAGCATCTTTGATTCCCCAAGATTCTACCTTCTCTTTCATCATATCAACGAATTTTGGCTCGCTGCCAGCCACTTTTTCTGCCAGTGCCACGATTGCGGCATTCCCAGAAGCGATGAAGCTTGCTTCGAAGAGCTCTTTGACGGAATATTGTTCGCCAGCGTTCAGTGCGACATTGGAGAGATCAGGAGCAACGCTGAGTTTGGAGACATCCTCTGAAATCGTCACGGGATCTTCCCATTTCAACTTGCCTTCTTTTATTTGTTCTTCAATCAGGTATAAGCCGATAATCTTCGTAACAGAGGCAATTCCCATCGGTTTATCCGCGTCCTGATTATAGAAAACTTTGCCGGTCTCAAAATCGACAGACAGCGCAGCTTTGGAGGCAACAGTAAAATCAGTCTCAGCAGCAGCGGCCTGAGGACTACTAAAAGCCGCGATAGTCAAAAAGAGTGCTAAAAAGGGCAGAAATAAGCAACGAATGCGTTTTGTCATAATGAAACTCCTATTCGATAAAAGGTATTTGTCATATCAAGTCCAAATTTTATCAAAGATCTCCTGCACATTCAACGCTTGTCACAAGACTTTAATGTTTTTTCATGACAAGAGACAGCTGCCAAAAACAATCAGGCGCCTTGAATACTCAGCTTTTCGCCGCTAGAATGGTATTGTAAAGACACAAAGGGCGAGGGCAGCTTTTTTTCGCACAAAAAAAACTGCCGCAATTGCAGCAGTTTATTAATCGCTTAAATCGTCAAAAATTAGCGATGGTAGTCATTTTTGACACGGACAGGTACTTTTTCCATCTGGTTTTCTAACGTGATGTATTGGAAAACAGCGTATGCCGACACGCCTAAAACCAAAATCAAAGACAGCAGTGAAAACAATGTAATCAAAGTCATAAACATAGAAAAGACCTCCTTTTCAGTAACATGCGATATTGCTATATTTACAGTAGCTTCAACTTGTTTACAAACCAATTATAGCAGTTATTTATGATTTCAACGAGAAAAACGCTTTATTCCGCTAAAAATTCTAACGGGTAGCTGTGGCCTTCCGTCTCGTCGTAAAACGTCATGTTATCACCACATTTTTCAAAAATGATGTGGTAACCCATTTTGTCTAAAAAGACCAAACGATTTGGAGTTAACTCCACGATAGAAACCATTTCTGGACGATCTTGAAATAAAACCTGATAGTCAGGCGTGACTGAAACAATCACTGCCGGATGATGTCGATCTTTTTGATAACGCCATTTTCCAACGTAATCTTCGTAATAGTTTCGTACGGGAGGCTGCTTGCGTCGAACTGCTAATGACCCGATTATCCCCGTTACAATAGAGATACCTACCAAAATTGGAAAACGTTTCTTCATGTTATCACCTCGGATGTTTTAGACCAGCAACACAGGCCTGTCTTTTGTTATGATATTGGTCAAAGTATAGCATGAGCTGCTCGTGGTTTCCTCGGTCTTAGGTTGGATTTTAACAAGTCTTTAAGATATTTGTGGTACTATTTTGACAGGTGAAAAAAATGAAATATGAAAATACGTTGACAGCTCGTTTCATTGTAAGAGAAAATCGCTTTATTGCGCGCTGCCGCCTGGATGATGGCAGCGAAGTAGTCGTCCACGTTAAAAATACTGGACGGGGCAAAGAAGTTCTCCTGCCCAATGCGCTAGTGGTATTACAATATTGCCCGAGCCCCAAAAGAAAAACCAGTTATGATCTGCTGGCAGTGAAAAAAGGCGATCGTTGGATCAATATTGACAGTCAACTGCCCAATAAATTGGCTGTTGAAGGGCTGCAAAATGGAAAAATCCTACTGCCGGGTGTGAAGGAAAGCCTGAAATTATTGAAACCAGAGGTCACATTCGAACACTCGAAGTTCGATTTGTACTTTGAAACAGTTGGCGAAGAAAAAGGCTTTATTGAAGTCAAAGGGATGACCCTGGAAAATCAGGGCATCGGCGCCTTTCCTGATGCCCCAACACTTCGGGGACAAAAACATGTCAGAGAGTTGGCCGATGCGCAAAGAGCCGGCTACCATAGCTATGTCTTGTTTATCGTACAGTTTGAAAAAATTCAGATGGCTACGATTCATACTGCGATGCAGCCGTCTCTATTGGAGGAAATCAAACAGGCAGAGGCTGTCGGTGTACAAGTTTTGGCATACAACTGTCGGGTAACGCCAGCAGAGGTAGCCGTAGAAAAAGCCGTCCCTTTTGATCCCGATTTTCCTTTTGTTGACCCAAATGTATAAAACGCTCATGCACCAGCAATTACAAAGGAGGAAGTGAAATGTTGAAACTTGGAGTGATCGGTACCAATTGGATCAGCGATCAATTTGTACAAGCGGCAATCGAGAGTGGTCAGTATCAGTTGACTGCTGTCTATTCCCGCAAGGAAGCAACTGCACGCAAGTTTGGAGAAAAATATGGGGAGGCGGTTACTTATTGGACGGACTTGGAACAGTTTTTGACGGCAGCCGATTTGACCGTGGTTTATATTGCCTCGCCAAATAGTCTGCACTATCCGCAAGCCAAAGCAGCTATTTTGAAAGGACACCATGTTATTGTCGAGAAGCCGGCATTTTCTAATCCCACCGAAATGGCAGACATTATCACATGCGCCAATGAAAAACGAGTCTTCTATTTTGAAGCAGCGCGCAATCTTCATGAAAAAGCATTTGACACAATTGCTGATTTTCTGCCGGTAAAAGACCATATTTTGGGAGCAAACTTTACTTACATGAAATATTCTTCTCGCTACGACGCGGTTTTGAATGGGGAAGAGCCCAATATCTTTTCTCCGCATTTTTCCGGCGGGTCGTTGCAGGATTTAGGAATCTATCCTTTGTATGCCGCATTGGGCTGGTTTGGGATGCCCAATGAGGTTCATTACTTTGCCCGGCGCATCGATACCGGTGTCGACGGCTTAGGAACGATTATTTTGCGCTATGACTTGTTTGATGTAACCATTCAGCAAGGAAAAATTGCCGATTCTTTCTTGCCCTCTGAGATTTATTTGGAAGACGGCACTTTGATTTTAAGCGGAATCAACGCTTTTGAGTTTGCTGAATACTACGATCGCGGCAGTGGCTCCCGCAAAGAGCTGCCCATTGTTATACAAGATAATCCGATGGTGGAAGAAGCAGAGGCCTTCGCCAAGATTATTCGCCATCCTTCTGATCGTGAGCTTGGCGTTCAATATGAAGAATGGGTCGAATTGTCCCGAAACGTCAATGAAGTGATTTATCGTCTACGCAAACAAGCCGGGGTCGTATTTGACGCCGATTTAGACCAATCTACAGAAAATGAGGAAAAACATGAGTCAATCTAAACTCCCTGAAGTCTGGCAAAAGCGCTGGCAGCAGGAATTTTCAGAAGCAACAGCCATCCAAAAACAAGTATTTGAACCATTGACAGCCGGAGATAATCTCGTGGGTATCTCACCAACTGGGACGGGAAAAACAATTGCCTACTTATTGCCACTACTGACAAAAGTAGTCGCAGGGCAAGGGACGCAACTGCTAATTGTCACTTCTTCCCAGGAGTTGGCAATGCAAGTCACTGAGGTAGCCCGTATCTGGGGTAGAGATCTTGAATTGTCAGTGGCCTCTGTAATCGGGGGAGCCAATTTGAAACGCCAATTGGAAAAGCTGAAAAATCGACCGGAAATCATTGTAGGGACTCCTGGTCGTTTGGTGGAGTTGATGGACAGTCGGAAGTTAAAGGCCCATCAAATCAAAAGCTGCGTTATGGATGAAGCCGATCAACTGCTCAGCCAAGGGGCAAAGCCGTTATTGTTGCGTTTGTTAAAACATTTGAATCGAGATTGTCAATTAAGCTTTTTTTCTGCTACGGCCGATCAAGCTTTGTCGGAGATTCGGGAAATTTCTCCGGCTGCTCTCAAAGTGATTGATGTCACAGAGACAGATGAAAGCAAGGGCGCCATTGATCACTTTTATTTAATCTGGCCTTCTCGAAAAAAAGTCGATGCCCTGCGAAGAATTCTAAATCAGCCGGATCAGCGCTGTCTAATCTTTTTCAACCAGTTAGCCGATCTGGGAGCAGCTGAAGAGAAGCTGCTGTTTCATGGGTTGCCAGTGGCGTCATTGGCTTCTGATCAAGGAAAAACTCTGCGTAAACAAGCGCTGACTGCCTTTCGTGATGAAAAGCTGGCAGGCCTCCTCAGTACGGATGTTGCTGCCCGTGGTCTGGATATTGAAGGCTTGGATCTTGTGGTGAATGCCGATATTCCTGGTGATGAAGCGGCTTATCTCCATCGTTCCGGGCGAGTAGGGCGTATGGGTCGCAAGGGTAGCGTGGTGACCATCATTGGCGAGCGCCAATTAAAAGAGTTGCGGAAAACGGTCAAAGCAGCAGATATTCAGCTCAATGAAATCTACCTTCATGGTGGTCGTTTTCAAACGACACCACCTGAAAAAGACGTAACACAAACTACGACGGTGAGCAAAACCAAAAAAACAGCGAGAGTAACGACAGGTGAGTCATCTGTGTTACACACTGACGCACCTAAGAAGGTTGTCAAACGGGAAAAAGATCGAAAACGCAAACAGAAAAACAAAGGGAAGAGGCGCAGTTAATGCGCCTCTTTTGCTGATGAAACGGGACAAGAAACAAACTTTTGTGAAATTTCAATTGATAGTGTGCGGTCCTTTTTTCAGAAAAAGTAGTAAGAAAAGTGCATCTTCCACACACAGATGATCTGTGTTAGAATTACTGTGTAATATGATGGTTTCATGAGGGAGAGAACGATGAATTCAAGGAAAGAAGAGATCCTCCGCACCCTTGAGATGCGCAAGCAAGGGATGACAGCAGTTCAAATGGCTGAACTATTACATATCGATCGCAGCAATATCAGCCGTTACTTAAATGAACTAGCTAAAGAAAAACGAGTCCGGAAATTGAGCGGGCGTCCGGTGATCTATGAGCCGTTGACTGAAGAAGAGGTCCATGTGGATACTTCGTCAACGGTTTCTTTTGATTCTTTGGTGGGGGTAGAAAATTCACTAAAGGTCGCCGTTCAACAAGCTAAAGCGGCTATACTCTATCCACCGCGAGGATTACACACCATTGTTTTTGGTGAGACGGGTACCGGGAAATCGCTATTTGCCGAGTGCATGTATCAATTTGCACTGCATTCCCACTCTATTGAAGCAGATGCGCCTTTTGTATCCTTTAACTGTGCGGACTACGCTCAAAATCCGCAATTGCTGTTTGGTCATATTTTTGGTATCAAAAAAGGGGCTTATACTGGGGCAGAAAAGGACAGCCCAGGTTTAATTGCGAAAGCTGATGGTGGCATCTTGTTTCTGGATGAAATCCATCGATTGCCACCAGAAGGACAAGAAATGCTCTTTACTTTTATTGATAAAGGCAGCTATCGACCTTTAGGAGAAAGCGCTCAGACTTATGAGGCTTCTGTGCAGATTATCGGTGCCACTACGGAGTCTTCCGATAATTTTCTAACAACGTTCAATCGCCGAATTCCGGTTTCTATCACGATGCCCAGCTTAACAGAGCGTTCGTTGGATGAACGATATGAAATTATCACATTGTTCATCAAACAAGAAGCCAATCGTCTAATCCAGCGTATCGAGGTAGAGAAAGAGGCAATTTTGGCCTTTATGCTCTATGAGGCAGAAGGCAACATCGGACAGGTCAAGCGGGATTTGAAACTGGTTTGTGCTAAAGCATTCTTGCACTATCGCACCCACAATCAAAAAAGTCTCTTGATTCGAAAAGAAGACTGTTCATTGCAAGTTCAAAAAGGCTTATTGAAAGTCAAAGAACTAGCGGATCGTTTGGATAAATTTCTTGAAGGCAAAGGTGAATATCTGAGTTTTGAACCGGGAGAAACAGAGGTCGTCTGGTCCCAAGATCCGGAACGAAATATGCAGGTTTACAACGCTATCGAAGAAAAAGTATCTGATTTGACTGATACCGGCGTAGCAACAATTGATCTGGAAAAATTGATCATGAAAGATGTGGATGCTTATTTTGAAACCTATGTGGAACAATTAGCAGAGCATTCCATTCACAAGGATTTGCTACCATCGAATTTGTGGCGGCTGACCAATCAGTTATATGACATTGCACAAAAGCGATTGGAGCGACAATTCAATGAAAAGGCTCGCTTTGCATTTGCTTTGCATCTGCAAAGTACCATTGAACGTTTGCATGACGGACACCCAATCGTTCACCCGGACTTGAATAATGTACGTAAACACCTGAAGAAGGAATTTCAGGTCGCTTTGGATCTTTCCTCTATTATAGAAGAGGAATGTCAAGTGGAGATTCCCTTTGATGAAATTGGCTTCATCAGTATGTTTTTATCGATTCAGGTTTGTGACACCGGAAAAACTATCGAGCAAGGAGTCGAAGTTTTAGTATTGATGCACGGAAAAGCAACTGCGACTAGTATGTTGGAAGCTGCGCAGGAGCTTTTAGGGACTAAGACCGGGCATGGTATGAACATGCGTCTGGATATGGAAGTGCAAGACATGTATCGCCAGTTGCTGGAACACGTTACTGAAAATAAAGACCGCTTGAGTAACGGCTTGTTACTTTTGACTGACATGGGGTCGTTGAATTCCTTTGCTGACTTGATTTACAAAGAAACCGGGATTCGCACCAAGGCAATCTCCATGACAAGTACGATGATTGTTGTAGAAGCATTGCGAATGGCAGACATTGGCCGTAGTTTGGAGGATATCTATCAAAATATCATGCAATCCTTCCGCTCCATTATTCGAGAAAACAGTCATTTACCAATCAGCGACTCCAAGTTGAAAAAAGCGGTGGTCGTGACCTGCTTCACTGGGGAAGGTGTTGCCCACAAGCTATACCAACGAATCGAACCAATTGTCGATCAGCAGGCAGTAGAAATCATTCAGATGCAATTTATTGAACGAGAGGTTTTTATTCAACACATCGATTCTCTTTTGGAAGAGTATGAGATTAAAGCAATTTGTGGAACCGTGGAAATTGAGTATCAAAATATCCCGTTCTTTTCTGCATATGAAGTTTTTGATAATGAACGAATCAAAGTTTTGCAACGAGTAATCTCTGATGAAGTTCCAATGAAAAAAATTGTTGCCTCACTGGAAAACACATTAACAGAGATTGGAGATGTCGGAGGCTTAATGAAGAAGCTGCAACGTGCGCTACGATTAATTCAAGAACAGATGCATGCCGTCGTTGAACCCAGTGTTGAAGCAGGAGTCTTGGTTCATGTAGCTTTCTTAATCGACGGCTTGCTGAAAGGTGAACCTACACGACGATTTAAAGATCTTCCAGGCTTTGTAAAAAAATACCGTTTGGAAAACGACTTGGTTACAACTAATCTGATGCCGTTGGAAAAAGAGTTTGATTTTCAAATACCGGAAGACGAGATTGCCTTTTTGACACAGATGCTATTAGAAAATAAATTACAATCCCCATTCACTTTTACACAGAACATCAGTGTGTAAGTGAAAAACACACAGTGTGTAGCAAAATGGTCTAGAGCGAAACCTTGATTTAGTAGGGTTTCGCTCTTTTTTTTAAGGAATTCTAAAGTTGGCACGCTTTTTGCATTATAAATAAGTGTAAGTAATCTTAGAAAGGAGTGAGATGAATGGCGAAGAAAACGATTATGTTAGTGTGTTCTGCAGGAATGAGTACCAGTCTTTTGGTAACCAAAATGCAGAAAGCTGCTGAAGCAAAAGGTGTAGATGCAGATATTTTTGCAGTTTCTGCTTCTGATGCGGACAACAGCTTGGAGGAAAAAGACGTTAATGTTCTGCTTTTAGGCCCTCAAGTCCGTTTTATGAAATCACAGTTTGAACAAAAACTGGCGCCGAAAGGAATTCCATTGGATGTTATCAATATGGCCGACTACGGAATGATGAACGGTGAAAAAGTTTTAGAACAAGCTGAAAAGCTGATGGGCGAGTAATCTCATCTATCCAGGTCAAAACTTAATTAACAGCTAATTTGAAACAATTATCTAGGAGGAATTTCACATGGAAGATCAACCAAACTTGGAAGCCATCATGGGATTGATCATGTATGGTGGTAACGCAAAAAGTGACGCGATGGAGGCTATCCAAGCCGCAAAACAAGGAGATTTCGAACTGGCTGACCAAAAAATTGCCGACGCAGAAAAATCTTTGACAGAGGCTCACCATGCCCAAACAGGTATGTTGACGCAAGAAGCACAAGGTGACCATGTGCAAGTGACTCTTTTGACCGTACACAGCCAAGATCACTTGATGACAGCCATTGCCTTTACGGACTTGGCAAAAGAGATTATCGACTTGTACCGTCGCATCGACGCGGAATAAGCAATTATTTCGCACTAGGTGGCTTAGAGCCGCAAATCTTAAAAAAGAATATGGCCGTCTCTCTGCTCACCTAATCGGAAGTACGATTGTTGGTTGTCGTATTTTCATAACCTATGATATGAGGAAGAAATTCTTTCATATAAATTTGGTTTTTCATAATTAGGAGGGAAAAAAATGAACGGATTAACAGCTTGGATGGAAAAACACATCCTCCCGGTAGCTGCGAAAATCGGTGCGCAACGCCACTTAGTTGCCCTTCGTGACGCCTTTATCGGAACAATGCCAGCAACAATGGCCGGTGCGGTCGCCGTAATGATCAACGCTATTATTCGAGATTTGCCGACACAGTTTGTCGACGGATATGACGGGAACAGTATTCCGGTTATTCGCGAAATCATTGGTGTCAACGGTTACGTATGGAATGGTACTTTGGCTGTAGCCGGTATTGTCTTTGCCTTTTCATGGGGCTTCAACTTAGCTCGTGCTTACAAGGTTAATGACTTGGCCGGTGGTGTCGTAGCAATCGCTGCTTACTTGCAAGGGGTACAATTCTCTGCTCCTGCAACTGTTCAAGTTGAACAAGGCAAATTGACTGCTGACGCTTTGAAAACATTGGGTGACGCAGGTTCTGTTGTTGGCACTGCCGACGTAACAGACGCCGTTACTGGCAATGTGACTCACTTTGATACCATCACCAACAATGCTTGGGGCTGGTTGAAATTGGATCACTTGAATGCCAATGGCTACTTCACGATCATGATCATGGGTGCCATCGCTGTTATCATCTATGCAAAATTGATGCAAAAGAACATCACTATCAAATTGCCTGATTCAGTACCGCCAGCAGTATCTAACGCATTTGCTGCGATCTTGCCGGCTGCTATCGGGTTGTACACTGTAGCAATCATCAACTTCATCGTTGGTAAAGTAACAAACGGGCAATTGTTGATCGACTTAATCCAAAAATACATTGCGGAACCATTCTTGGGTGCATCTCAAGGTTTCGGTATCTTGGTAATCGTTCAGTTGCTGATTCAAGTATTGTGGTTCTTCGGTATCCACGGTACAAACGTAATGTCTCCTGTACTGGAAGGTATCTGGGGTGTTGCCCAATTGAAAAACATTAATGTTTTCCAAGAAGGCTACAATGGTAAAAAAGGTGTTGAAGCAGTCCTTGACGCTGTTAAAGACGGCAAAGCATACAACTGGGTACGTGGTTCATTTGACGTTTACACAATGTTCGGTGGTTCCGGTGGTACAATTGTATTGCTGATTGCGATCTTCTTGTTCTCAAAACGTGCCGACTACTTGACAGTTGCTAAACTGTCTATTGGACCTGGTATCTTCAATATCAACGAACCAGTTATGTTTGGTATGCCAATTGTATTGAATGCGATCTTCTTTATCCCATTCATCATTGCGCCAATCGTAACAACTGCAATTGGTTACTTTGCAACAGTTTCTGGATTTGTTGCCCCAGTTTCTCAATCTGTGGTTTGGGTAGTGCCACCAATCTTGATGTCATTCTTGGCAACAATGGACTGGAAAGCACCTATCGTAACACTGGTATGTATGATCGTTGCCTTCCTCATCTGGCTGCCATTTGTTATCGCTGCAAACAAAATGGATCCAGCTTTGGGCGAAGAAAAATAATCTGTGCCAATTATCGGGAACTACCGTCGCTTCCAAAGAGGCGGTGGTGGTTTCCTTTTTAAATAAAAATCTGCTGTAATGGAATTCATAGGAAATTTGCTATACACTGTACATAGTAATCAATGGGATCCGACTGAATGTTTTTTGTCGGAGATACTATGATTAAATTTACAAATGAGGAGGAACCCAAATGATCTCAATCGCAAGTGCAATGCAACAAGACGAAATCAAAGAATTGTTGAACAACTATACAGGTGGCGACTTTACCTATACTTTCAAAGAAAAACAAGGAATCAAATTGATTTTTGATGTAACTGGTGATCCTGCAGAAGCAGCAGCTGCCGCTAAAAAATTAATCAAAGCGCAATCATGGGGCTCAGTATTGTATCTACAAGCAGCTGCAGTTTGATGATTTACGCCTGTAGCTATCATGAAAAGAGGTTAAGTCATGGATAAATATGGACTCAGCTTGATCGCCATCGGATTGCTGGTTTTGGTTTACAGCATGAATCCGAACAATGTCAATTGGAACTGGGAATCGATTTCAACCGCAGTTACATTGATTATTGTCGGTCTTCTGCTCTTCAGAAGAGGCATTAAGAATAATAAAGCAAAGGAAGGAGACGCCAAGAGTGATCATCGAAAAAGAACTTAAAATATCTGCCAAAAATTTCTATGATAAGATCATTGACTCGGTAGTCTTCGATATCCGAAAGACAACTGGCAAAGATGTCACCAGAAACCAGTTAAAGAATTTTGAATATATCAAAGAATTCTCTAAAATCAACCGAGCAAAAATTTTGATTGAAGAAGTCGTTCCCAATCGTGTCTACCAGTTCAGAACGTCAACCACCAGAAATGATTTTACAGTACGGTATGAAATTGAGGAGCTGGCTGAAAATCGTTGTAAGATCCATTACGAAGAAACGATGAAGTCCTTTGGGTTCATGCAACAAATGAATGATGCTGTGATGGGGATTCCCATGGGTTTCTTTAAAAAACGCAATTTCAAAAAGATGATGGAAATGATCGAAAAATCTGCATAATCATCAGACCGGAACGCTTAGTGCCCTCAGGCAGTAGGTGTTGCGGTCGACTTTTGTGTTCAATGATAGAAACAAGGAGGAATAGAAACATTGACTGATGTCAAAGAAATGACCAGCGAGCACGTTGAGGACATGCTATCACTGGTCTCGTATGCTTTTCAGTGGGAATTGTCAGATAACAATCGCAAACGCTTTTCAATGCTGGCGGAAAATTCATGGAATTTCGGTTCCTTTGATGAAAAGGGACGCCTAGCCAGCCAAGTGATGGCGACTCCTTTTAAAATTGATCTCTTTGGTGACCACCATTTGATGGCAGGTATCGGTTTTGTTGCTAGCTACCCTGAATACCGCAGTCAAGGTCGAATTGATCGCATCATGACAGAATTGCTGGCGACTTCCCGGGAAAGAGGCGTTAATCTGTCTTACTTGGCTCCTTTCTCCTACCCATTTTACAGACGCTATGGATATGAGTTGACGTTTGAACGGGCAGTCTATGATGTGCCGGCTTCTCAGTGGCCTGACTCGCCAAAAGTCTCAGGACGGGTTGAACGGCTGTCCTGGACAGAAGCCAAGCCGGTGATTCAGGAGCTTTTTACTGCCGCGAAACGGCACCATCAAGGCGGTGTTGAGCGAGAAGAGTGGTGGTTGTCCTTCAAGTTCCCATTACGCAAAAACTATACCTATGCGGTGTATTATGATGCAAAAGATATCCCTCAAGGTTACTTGGTCTACCTTTTGGAGCCGGGAAAATTGACTATTGCAGAATGGACTTGGCTGACTGGAGAAGCCTTTCGAGGATTGAATCGCTTTGTTGCTTCTCATAATGGTTCAGTGGCCAACATTTTTTATGACGTAGGTTTTGATGGACAGAACCTGCAGTTTCTCACTCAAACACCAATGAGCGGATTTACTGTGCGACCAGAAATGATGGCACGGGTAGTTGACGTTAAGCGTTTTTTAAAATACACTAAAAAGGTTCAAGCGCTTCCCGAAAGTATCGCACTAATGGTGACGGGTGACTCTTATGCTGCTTGGAACAATGGTATTTTTGAGCTGAGAAAAGGCGATTGTGGAGTAGACATTGTGCAGGTAGAAGAGACCGAACTGCCCCTTGTTAAGCTGTCAATTCAACGGTTTACTCAGTTGTTTATGGGATACCTCTCACCAGAGACCCTTTTGTTTCATGGACTAATCGAAACTGATGAAAGTCTTTTAAAAGTTTTAAAAACAATCCTGCCTAATCAAAAACCAATCTTAGAAGATTACTTCTGATTTTGGATAGCTGCTGCTAATAGTAATTAAAAAGGCCGCTATCCACGAGCATAGTGGACAGCGGCATAAAAGTAGTGGTTAGTTTTTGACATCACTGCGGACAAATTTAAAACGGATAGGTTTCGACGGACGTTTCGTCTCACGGGAAAGTTCGCCTTGATCTTTTAAAGCGGATTTTACAACTTGTTCCCGAGTTTTTTTGTATTGATTCATGCGTCGTGCCAAAACCTCTTCTTTTCGTTGTTTCATAATTAAGTCCCCCTCATAATTATCAGATAGTTTTGTAACCTTGTTTCAATAAGTGTAGCACTTGAAAGCGGTTAAATCTAAAAGTACGCTTGTGGAATCAGTAACAAGCTTGTTCTTTAAAAGGTCCCACGAAACTCTGTAAAACAGTGATTCTTTGAATAAAAAATAGGAACGGCAATTTGCCGTTCCTGTAAAGAAGACTGCGAATCAACAGTCAGCTAGCGCGAATATGTTTTAGAACGTTCCCTGCCGGAATCGAACCAGCAACTAATCCTTAGGAGGGATTTGTTATATCCATTTAACTAAGGGAACCTATTATTTTTACGACATTGTTTATTTTAACGTTGTTGACGCAAGGATTCAAGTAGTCAACGACGATTGGAGGAAAGAAAATGGTAAAACGATTAATCAGTGCGACACCAAGTGAAGTCGCACAAATGAATGGGGCAGAATTGAAGCAGTCCATCAAAGCCAGCGAAGGACGCACGATTTGTGTGGAAAATGTTGTTGGTACACTGCCACAAGTCGGTGATCTGACAAACGCAGAAGTGGCAAAAGCTTTTGGAGCGGATTTAATTCTGCTGAATGGTTTTGACTGCTTTCATCCGGTAGTCATGGGGGTACCGGGCTTATCTTTTGAAGCGGTATTGGATCCAACAGCTGAGATTGCCAATCCAATCCCTGTGCTGAAGGAGCTGACTGGACGACCAATCGGGATCAATCTGGAACCAATCCCAGATGATCTTGACTTGATGAGTGAACAAGTAGTGATCTCCAAAGGGCGTACCAGCTCTGCAGAAACGATTCAGCGTGCCGAAGAACTCGGTGTGGATTTTATCTGCTTTACCGGAAATCCTGGTACCGGTGTAACTAATGAAGCCATTGCCGGTGCAGTAAAAATCGCCAAGGAAAACTTTTCTGGGATGATTATCGCGGGTAAGATGCACAGTGCCGGCTCAGATGAACCGGTAGTAACAAAAGAAGCAATCGCGGCTTATGCAGAAGCTGGGGCTGACATCTTACTGTTGCCGGCAGTGGGAACCATTCAGGGCTTTTTGGAACAAGATCTAATCGAAGCCGTGAAGTTTGCCAAAGCACGGGATCTTTTGACAATGACAGCCATCGGAACTAGTCAAGAAAGTGCTCGGCCAGAGACCCTTCGTCAAATCGCCTTGACTTGTAAAACTTGTGGAGTCGATATCCAACATATCGGTGATGCCGGTTACGGCGGTTTAGCACCAGCTGAAAATATCTTTGAAATGTCCATTGCGATTCGCGGAATGCGCCACACATTGTATCGTTGTGCGCAGTCTATTAATCGATGAGGTACATCGCTATTCTAGCCAAGAGGTCCTGTGACAATCATCAGGTCACAATTCTTCGAAGCGAACCCTGCCAAATGAACACATGAGCTGCAAAAAAAAACAAGCAACTTCCTTAAGAAACATTGGAAGGTGCTTGTTTTTTTGCTGTTAAACCTCTCAAATGCTGTCTAATTTTTGTTTTGTCAAGGAAAGTTGGTGTTTGGAGTTTTTCTCTCTATGCTGCTTTGAAATGAGCTATCGCAGCCTTTTTACTTATCTAGCTCACAGTCCTCTTAATAAGATTTTCAGACCGCTGCAAGCAGAGAAGCTGTTAATCGTTGTAACTTGTTTCAGTGGGGGCCCGTTCGGTTTATTGAAATAGAATTTATCGGCCGTTTTCGAGTGTATCAATTTAAAATGTGAATTTTCAATATAGAGTGGTTTTGGTAATGAAATGCTGAAAATTAATCCAGAGCGCTCCATTTTTTAGTCTTATGAAGTGCAACACTGCGGATTTCGTCGTAGTGGATTTTCTCACCGGCAATATAGATACCCAATTCATCATAGCCTTGTATTTTGCCTACTACATCGGGAGGATAGTGACCCTCAGCATCCATTTCTTCTTTTTGCAGTGCGACAGACTGGTCTTTGATACGGGCTTCTGTCAATAGCTGGCCAATCTCTTCGGTGGTCATGGCTGGTTTTGCTGGCCAAGTATAGCGACGTTCCTTTTTTTCAGCGGCTAACTGGCTGGTATGTTCAGATAGGTAAAAGCCGTTCCATTTCAATTTTTTCCGGTCTTGATAAGGGTGAAGTTCATTTGTCATAAGCCATCCAATCCTCCTGCGCCGCCAGCATGACCGCCCACCAAATGACTGCGGGGGATACTGCGGGCGCCTTCTAATTTACTAGTTGCATGTACGATTGCTGTAAAGCCGTACTTTTCTCTAATCTGATCGATGATTTGATCTAAGCGCTGTTCTGCTTCAGCTTTTTCAGGAGATTCGAACAAGCTTAGTTGCCGGCTATTGGTAAACAACAGCTTTGAATACGTGATACCCACATGACGAACGACTTGCCCACGATAATACTTGCGAAACAGCTGTAGGCAATAGCTGGCCAACTGCTTAGTATTATCGGTGGCTGGAATCTTCATCTGATGAGAAAAGCCGCTTTTGCTTTCTCCTTGAGCAGTACCGATGAACAGATGAATGCACTGTGTCAGACAGCCGTGTCGTCGAATTCTAGCGGCAACTTGTTCGGCCATTTCTTTGACAACGATTTCGATCTCCTGTTGTTTTACATAATTTTTAGGTAAGACTTGGCTGTTGCCATAAGACTTTTCTTTTATCAGCGGTCCTTGTTCAGATAAAAGGGTTCGATCGATACCGTTTGCATGGTAATAATACTGCTGTCCCAAAACGCCGAACCGCTGCCGCAGCAGTTCAGGGTCGGTGTGGGCCAATTGGTAGATGCTATCAATTCCCAATTTGTAAAAATTTTGCTGCATTCGCCGGCCAATTCCCCAAAAATCCCGCATGTTTGAAATTTGCCAAACTGTTTCAGGAATATTCTCATACCGCCATTCAGCGACAAAATCCTGGTTGTGTTTGGCTGCGTTGTCCAATGCCAGTTTAGCCAAAAGTGGGTTATCACCAATACCGACGGTTAGAACTAGTCCCAGCTTATTTTTAACTTCTGCTTGAATTTGTTGGGCAAAGAGCCTGCGCTTTTGGCTGCGACTAAGCGTTGAATCTGGAAAGAAAAGTTTCATCGAAGCGGTAACGTCTAAAATTGATTCATCGATGGAATAAATCAATAAGTCTTCATCTGCAACATACTCACGAAAAATATTGTTGAATTTGACATTTTCTTTGATGTATAAATTCATCCGCGGAGGAACTTTCACCAGATCAGGGTGGTCTGGTAGATTGTCTGCTCGAGTGACATTGGTGATTCCCAGCTTTGCTTTTGCCATTGGAGAAGAGGCAAGGATCAAGCCATTGCCGGTATTGTCGGCGGTGCTCATGACCACCAGCATTTTTGTCAGCGGATCCCAGCCGCGGAGTGCACATTCCACGCTGGCATAAAAGGATTTGACATCGATGAACAAGATATCTCGTAGCGGCTCAGTTCGGTAGTTGAAGCCACGATTCATTTGGTGGCACCTTCTTTCTATTTTTACAAAGGTTGAATGAGGGGAGCTCTCGTCTATTATTATACGAACATACGTTTGCTTTTGTAAAGCGAACAAATGTTAAAAAAATAAGTTTTCAGCATCTTTTTGATTTTCATCGGTAACATGAGAAAAATGCCAGAGCCGCTCTAATCGTTTTGCTTTATCGAAAAATGTAAGCGTGTTACACTTTAATTACAGCATAGCAGCTGTATTTAAATTCGGAAATGAGCGAAATCGACTTAGTTTTTTTAGGATTTCGGCATCAACCATAGGAGGGAATCATTTATGACAAAAGCAGGCAAGGAATTATTGGCGGAACTGACTGGAACTGGAGCGAAGGGCCCCTTTGTTTCCATCATGCTCAACACCCATGTGGCCCATCAGGATGTTGAAAAAGATCAGATTAAATTCAAAAATTTTGCCAAGGAAGCCAAAAAGCGCTTTGAAAAGAAATATCCCGACGCAAATTGGAGCACATATCAGGAGAAAATTGATGAATTGCTGGCAGATCAGTCGTTTTGGCGCAGTGGTAAAATCAGCGTGGCCGTATTTTTGACTGAAGAGCAAACCTTGATCCACCGTTTGAATATTCCTATTGATGATCAGTATTATGTAGGTGATACACCTTATCTTTTAGCGGTAATCAAAAATGCCCAATTTAACTACACTTACTACTTGTTGGGGTTGAATCGTGACTCTATCAAATTATATTTTGTTGACAATCAGCAACTGACGACAGTCGAACTGCCAGAGGGCGCGCCAATTGATGTACCTACTGCCTTGGGAGAAGAGCTTACTGGCGGGAATCTGAACTATAGTTCGCAAGGCAGTCAGGCTGGTTCCAAAGAAGGCGTAGCTTATCACGGTGTCAGCGCAAAGGATGAAGAAGTAGCCATTGACTGGAAAAATTACTATCAAGCAGTGGATACCTTCCTGCGGGATAAATTTGACAATCCAGAGAAATACCCGCTGTATCTGTTTGCACTTCCAGAAAATCAAACAATGTTTAAAAAGTATGCCAAAACGTCCTATTTCAGTACCGATGCGAGTATTAGTGCATCTCCGGCAACCTTGAATGAAAAAGAAATTGCTGCTCAGATCAGCGAGATTTCCAAGCAACTGTCTGCAAAAGAAATCGCCGGCTATCAGAAATTGATGGATAAAAAATTCATGGATCAGTTGGTGGATATCGTCCCAGCAGCAAAAGAGGGGCGGATTTCTCATCTGTTCATTGCCACTTCAAATCTAGTGGACGGTTTCGGAGAAGATCCAGATACTGAATACGATCGCCGTCAAGTTCTAAACACGATGGCTGACTATGTGATAGCAAATGGTGGAGAAGTATTTGTCCTGGATCAAAAAGATGCGCCGGATGAAAAGAGTCTTGTTGCTATCTTGCGTTATTAAAATTTAATAATTAGATTGGCGTCCTGCCGCTCTTTCAAGCGGTGCGGACGTCTTTTTTTACCTTTTTCCGAAAAAATTAGGTATTGTTGCGATTGTGTGATACAATACATCTTGTAGTTTTAGTTAAGGGCTTTTATGGTAGTTTGTTTCCATTGTTAAACATCATTCCCATTAACACCCGACACATGAAATTGCAAAACAAATTGTGGGCAAACCCCACACAGGAGGATATTTAACATGCAAACAGGTACTGTAAAATGGTTCAACGCTGATAAAGGTTTTGGTTTCATCACTGCAGAAGACGGCAACGACGTATTCGTTCACTTCTCAGCAATCCAAGGCGACGGCTTCAAAACTTTGGAAGAAGGCCAAGCAGTTTCTTTCGACGTTGAAGACGGCCAACGTGGCCCTCAAGCAACAAACGTTGTTAAAGGCTAATCCATTTAAAGTCAAAATGTCCAGCGGATTCTCCGTTGGGCATTTTTTTATGCTCAAAATTCGGGTTTAACTCTGGTACATAATACTCGAGCAGTTCTTTTAAGATTAGCTTGACGTCGGGGTGTCTCTGGTCTTTACGCAGTTGCAGATTGAAAGGGGCAGACGACTCTCTCTGAGGGGGGTCAGATACTCTGTTTTCCAGGTGGCTTTGAAGTAGAAAGCCATTTTTTTACAGACGGTCCTCTTTTTTGGACGCCAGTTTACTATATTGATCGTATTAGTTAGAAATTGCGGCTTTTGTAAGTTTTCAGTAAAAAGATAGTAAGGACACGCCCGGAATGATATAATGTTCAAAGAGTTGAAAATAAGCTATACCAACCAAAAAGAAAATGGACGCTTTGATTGTTGTTGACTACCCCAATAGGCAACGATTGTCGAAGTGCGTTTGTCCATCTGCGGTTCATCAGGAAAGGAGCAAAATCTGATGCAGGAAAATTTAAAATTAGTAATCATTACAGGAATGAGTGGTGCCGGTAAAACAGTAGCCATCCAAAGTTTTGAAGATATGGGTTTCTTTTGTATCGACAATATGCCACCCTCTCTGATTCCCAAATTTTGGGAGCTGATCAAAGAGTCGGGGAAAATCACCAAGATCGCATTGGTAGTAGATCTGCGTTCCCGTTCATTTTTTGAGGAAATCCAAAATATGCTGATTGATATTGAGAATACCAATTTTATCGATACACAAGTGTTGTTTTTGGATGCTTCAGATGAGGAACTGGTATCTCGCTATAAAGAAACCCGCAGGACGCATCCGATGGCAATGGACGGCCTAGTTACTGAAGGAATTCGCAAAGAACGGGCGATTTTAGGGGACTTGAAAACAAAAGCCACCATGGTGATTGATACAACTATGCTAACCCCAAGGCAACTGCGGGAAAAAATCATTGCCGAGTTTAAGACTTCTGAGACACAAGGCTTTCGTATTGAAATGGTTTCCTTTGGCTTTAAATACGGATTGCCTATTGATGCGGATATCGTGATGGACGTTCGCTTTTTGCCTAATCCCCACTATATCCAAGATTTGCGGCCTTTGACTGGAATGGATCAGCCGGTGTACGACTATGTTATGTCTTTTCCGGAGACAGAGGAATTTTACCAACGCTTTTTAGGTTTGTTGCAGACAATCATGCCCGGCTATGTGAAAGAAGGCAAGAGCAGTTTGACTGTGGCTATCGGCTGTACAGGTGGGCAGCATCGCTCAGTGGCATTGACTGAGCGGGTCGGTCATGCTTTGGCGCAAGACTACAAGGTGAACATCACCCATCGTGACAAAGATAAACGTAAAGAGACGGTGAATCGCTCATGAAAATGAAAACCTATCGGATCAGAAAGCCAAAAGTGGTGGTGATTGGCGGGGGTACCGGCTTGCCGGTCATTTTGAACAGTCTGCGCAGCGAAAGTGTGGAAATTACGGCTGTGGTAACTGTGGCTGATGATGGCGGTTCCAGCGGTGAAATCAGAGAGTCTATCGCAATCGCACCACCGGGAGATCTTCGCAATGTTTTAGTTGCTATGTCCGATATGCCAAAACTGTACTCAGACATTTTCCAGTATCGTTTCAAGAAAGAGGACAAGTTTTTAGCAAATCACGCCTTGGGCAATCTGATTATTGCAGCAATTGCTGAAATGCGAGGCAGTACCTACGATGCTGTACAACTTTTGACGAAGATGATGCATGTTGACGGTCATGTCTATCCCAGCAGCGAAAAACCATTGGTGCTCCATGCAGTGTTCAAAGACGGTACAGAAGCCGTGGGAGAGTCTAAGATTGCTCGAGATCGCAAAACCATTGAGCGGGTATTTGTTCGCAACCAGGACGGCGAGCATGAAGCAAAGGCTGCGCGAAAAGTTGTGACATCAATTATGGAGGCCGATATGATCGTCTTGGGCCCAGGCAGTCTGTTTACGAGCATTTTGCCTAACTTGATGATTTCTGAAATCGGTGAAGCCGTGCGCAAAAGCAGTGCGGAGACAGTCTATATCTGCAACATTATGACGCAAAAAGGCGAGACGGAACACTTTACTGATGCCAACCACGTGGAAGTGTTGCATGAACATCTTCAGGACCAATTTATCGATACGGTTTTGGTAAATACGGAAAAAGTGCCTGAAGGATATATGGATTTTGAGGTTTATGATGAATATCTAGTACAAGTCAAACACGATTTCAAGGGCTTGCGGGCGCAAAATTGTCGCGTTGTTTCAACGGACTTTTTGAAGCTGCGAGACGGTGGTGTTTTCCATGATGGGGACAAAGTAGTCGAGGAGCTGCTGACGATTTTGTATGGTGCGAAAAACCCTTATTAAAACAGTTGCCACAGCTAAGAGGAAGGAGGGAAAGAGATGTCATTTGCTGCCGATGTGAAAAAAGAATTGACGACGTTGGAAGTCCATCGAGAACACGCCAAAGCTGAATTAGCGGCGCTGATTCGAATGAACGGGTCTTTGAGTCTGACCAATCATCAATTTGTCTTGAATGTTCAGACCGAAAATGCAGCGATTGCCCGTTGCATCTATACTTTGTTGAAGGATCATTTTGATGTGCGTAGTGAGCTGTTGGTTCGTCGAAAAATGAAATTGAAAAAGAACAATGTCTATATTGTTCGACTAAAACAAGAGACAGAGCGTGTCTTGACGGAATTGGACATTATGGACGGGATGATGTTTCATAGTCACGTATCTAATGAAATCATGGGCAATGCGCAAAAAATGCGTTCTTATCTCCGAGGGGCATTTATGGCTTCTGGTTCCGTGAACAATCCTGAAACCAGTCGTTATCATCTGGAGATTTACTCCATTTATGAAGAGCACAATCAGGATATTTGCGATATGTTGAATTATTACGATTTGAATGCCCGCACGCTGGAACGACGAAATGGCTATATTGCCTATTTGAAAGGTGCCGAAAAGATTGCTGATTTTTTAACACTAATCGGGGCGACCAATTCCATGTTGAAGTTTGAAGATGTTCGAATCGTGAGGGATATGCGCAATTCGGTAAATCGTCTAGTAAACTGTGAGACGGCCAATATGAACAAAACCATTGATGCGGCTTCCAAACAAATTGACAACATACACTTTATCGAAAATCACGTTGGCTTGCAGGCCCTTCCTGAAAAACTACAGGAAATTGCCGAGCTGCGTTTGGAGCATCCAGAAATCAGTTTGAAAGAACTGGGAGAAATGATTCCCTCCGGTGCTATCTCCAAATCGGGCATCAATCATCGGATTCGAAAAATTAATGAATTTGCCGATCAGCTTAGAAATAATCTGATTTAAGGATACAAAAAAAACAGTGCCATTCCGAATTTATAGTCGAAATGACGCTGGTCTTTTCTATTTCTGAAGGGTCAAACAAGAAAATCTGTCAGGGCCTCAGGAGAGATGCTTTCATCAAAAATATGTTCATCTAAAATAACAGTGGGAACGAATTGGATATTGGCTGCAGCCGCTTCTGCTTTGATTGCCGCTGTAGTTGCGGGATCTGCAGCTTCTTGTAAGCCCAGTTGAGTACGGGCGAATTCGGCTGTTTCCTCCAAAGAAAGATCGCCCCATTCTTTTTGTGTGGCAAAAATCGCGTCAATGGCGGCCAATGCGGCAGCTGGGTCATTCTTTGGAACAAAACGATGCATGACATTGCCGCGCTGCAGACTCTCTTTGTCTTTGTCATAGAGTTTGATGACCCGGTACACGCGACCGTCTGCAACGGCTTGCTTCAGTATTCCCTCAGACAATTGGTGCCATTTGCGGCAATACGGACAGCGTAGATTGATGAATTCCAGCAGCGTGTGGCGAGCATGGGGATCACCAATTTTAATGCCGTGGCGGGGTGTCGTTTGTTGTGGGTCGATACGTGTGATATCCATAAAAGCCAGCCTCTTTTCTTTAGTAATCTTCTATAAGTCAGTGTAATCAAATTTTTGCTTCTTGGAAAGAAAATTGTTTAAGCGAAAAAATACAAATCCAGTTACCTTAAGGCTTTTTCAATGAAAATACCGTCAAAATTTCAAGGTTATGGTATACTGTTTAAGGAATAAAGAGCGGAAAGGGCGTCTGCCTATGTCTTTTAATCTAACGGAATTCTTAGATTTCAATTATTGGAAACAACTGTTTACCACCGATGTATTTTCTGTCGGCTTTTTGATCAATGTCCTGGATATTCTGGTAGTTTGGTACATTATCTATAAGCTGATTCAATTGGTGCGAGGTACAAAGGCAATTCAGCTATTCAAAGGGGTGGCAATCTTTATTGCAATTCGTTTTGGTGCGGAGCTGATCGGGTTGCATACCTTGTCTTGGTTGATGGATCAAGTTATCACCTATGGGGTCATTGCGGCCATTGTTATTTTTCAGCCGGAGATTCGGCGGGGATTGGAACATTTGGGAAGAAGCACGCTGTTTAGAACCACTAAGCAGGAACAACGGGAAGAAGAAAAACTCATTAAAGCTTTGGACAAAGCTGTGCAATATATGTCGAAACGACGAATTGGTGCTTTGATCACTATCGAGCGCAATACCGGCTTGGAAGAGTATATTGAGACGGGGATTCCGCTAGATGCAGATATTTCCGGTGAGCTGTTTATCAATATCTTTATCCCTAATACGCCGCTTCATGATGGGGCTGTAATCGTGCGCCAAGATAAAATCGCAGTAGCCTGCGCATATCTGCCGCTGTCAGAAAGCATGCTGATTCCAAAAGAGTTTGGGACACGGCATCGGGCAGCTGTTGGAGTCAGTGAAGTTAGCGATGCCTTGACTGTCGTGGTTTCAGAAGAGACCGGGGATGTTAGTGTGACTTTGAATAATGAGCTGCGTCCAGGCTTGTCCCAAGAAGAATTTTTGGAGACGCTCCATCGTGAGTTGATGGATGAAGAAAAAACTGATAATAAACGTAGTATCCTCCAGTCCTTCATTGATGGTGTGACAAAAGGAGGTAAAAAATGATCCAACCGAAAATTCGTAGCAATCTTTTATACGGTTTGATTGCATTGGTCTTTGCCTTGATTTTGTTTTTTAATGCTAACGGAAGAGGATTGGGCTCACCGCTGACTGGTGGTGTTACACCAGAAGCTTACGAGGAGACCGTCAGCAATGTCCGTATCGAGCCTGTTTACGACAATACCAAATATTATATCCATGGATTTAATCCTACTGTTTCAGTGAAGTTGAAAAGTGTCAACCGAATTCAGCTGAATACCGAAGCCAATGCGGATACTCGCGGGTTTCGCGTAATTGCCGATTTGACCGGGTTGGGAGAAGGAAACCATGAAGTCAAACTGCAATTGCAAAATATGAGTTCTGCTGTCGAAGGAACCATTGAACCCACGACGATTACAGTCACCATCGAGAGCCGTGCCTCAGCTAAAATGAAAGTCGAGCCAGGTGTCTCTACAACAAATTTAGCAGAAGGCTTTGCTATTGATAAAGTAGCAGTCGATCCTGAAGAGGTTACCGTCACAACAGGAAGTCAAACGCTCTCAGAGATTCATCGTTTAGTTGCAACGGTAGATCCCGCCAAAATCACCGATCACAATACCGAAGAAAAGGCTAGGGTGCAGGCCTTGGACCAAGAAGGCAACGTTTTGAGTGCCGAAATTGATCCAGCTGAAGTTACTGTCAAAGTGACCTTGACTGCTCCACAAAAACAAGTTGGACTTTATACAGAGCAGGCAGGAACACCGGCGTCCGGGGTTGCAGGCTATCGGATAGAACTGGCTAGTAACTCGGCCATCATTAGCGGAAAACAAAGTGCCTTGGATGAACTGGAGACGCTCTCAGTTCCTGTAGACATTTCAGGGATTAGTCAGAAAACGACACGCAAAGTGCATATCCCGGTTCCGGATGGCCTAGCAGTCGAGCCAACGGAAGTGACAGTGACGATTACACCACAAATGAATACCACAACGACTCAAAACAGCAGTTCGCAACAGAACACGGGAAATACTCAACAGTCCTCTACTTCCGAAGCAGGTACCTCTGAAGAAAAGCCAACCAGTGACGAAAGCAGTTCAACTAGCGATGACACGAGTTCTTCTGATGCTGAAAAAACGACGGAGACGTCCAATGAAGAAAAGCCGACGGAGTCTAAGGAAAAAAATGAAACCGCTGTGGATTCAACAACACTTAGTGAGACAGCTACAGATGCCCAGGTAGCCATGCGGTAAACCAGAAATGAAAAAAGGCTATTCACGAGAAAAAGGCGAGAAAAAGTGAAATCGACAAAACCTCTTGCTTTTTTCGTGTCAAATCTTCACAATGATACAAAGCGATAAGCAACTATGCAAAAGAGCAGACGGATATAAGTACGATTACAGGTGCTTATCTGTTTTGTAACACTTTTTTTGAAAAATAAAACGCAAATCTTTATTTTAAAAGAGCGAGGAGTATCAATATGGGAAAATATTTTGGAACTGATGGTGTCAGAGGCGAAGCAAATGTTGAATTGACGCCGGAATTAGCATTTAAACTTGGCCGTTGCGGCGGATATGTCTTAAGTCAACATGAAAGCGGAGATCAACGTCCCCGCGTACTAGTTGGACGAGATACACGGATTTCCGGACAGATGTTGGAAAATGCCTTGATTGCGGGACTGCTTTCAGTTGGAATCGAAGTCTTTCAATTGGGTGTGATCTCTACACCTGGGGTTGCTTACTTGACCCGCGTGCAAAAAGCCAGCGCCGGTGTTATGATTTCAGCTTCTCATAATCCTGCTCAAGACAACGGCATCAAATTCTTTGGCGGCGACGGCTTCAAGCTGGTGGATGACCAAGAGTTGGAAATCGAGGCTCTCTTGGATGCTAAAGAAGATTTGCTGCCACGTCCGTCTGCAGAAGGTCTAGGTTCAGTGGAAGAATTTCCTGAAGGCTTGCTGAAGTACTCCCAATTCTTGGAACAAACGATTCCCGGTGATCTTTCAGGACTTAAAGTTTGTTTGGACGCGGCAAATGGTGCAACGGCGACTTCTGTTAATCGTTTGTTCGCTGATTTGGAGACAGAATTTTATACCATCGGAACAAATCCGAATGGGTTAAACATCAATGCCGGTGTCGGCTCCACCCATCCAGAAAAACTGGCTGAATTTGTTTTGGAGAAAGGCGCCGACGTTGGGTTGGCATTTGATGGTGACGGCGATCGTGTTATTGCAGTTGATGAATTGGGAAATATCGTTGACGGTGATAAAATCATGTACATCTGTGCCAAGTACCTGGCGTCTAAAAAACGCTTGAAACAAGATACCATCGTTACGACGGTTATGAGTAATTTAGGTTTTCACAAAGCCGTGGAAAGCATCGGTTTAAAAGATGTGATTACACAAGTTGGTGATCGCTACGTCGTAGAAGAGATGCGTAAAAACGACTATAATTTTGGTGGCGAGCAGTCCGGCCACATGATCTTTTTAGATTTCAACACGACAGGTGACGGTATGCTTTCTGGTATTCAGTTGTTGAATATCATGAAACAGACGGGTAAGAAGTTGTCTGAGTTGGCAGAAGAAGTGACGATTTATCCTCAAAAATTAGTTAATATCCGCGTATCTAATAAGGACGGGGCCATGGAAGTTCCGGCTATTAAAGCAGTCATTGATGAAGCCGAAGCGGAAATGAATGGCGAGGGTCGGATCCTCGTGCGACCTTCTGGGACAGAGCCGCTCCTGCGAGTGATGGCAGAAGCCCCAACTGATGAAAAAGTTAACTATTATGTAGAAAAAATTGCTAAGATCGTTCGTGATGAAATCGGATTGGATTAAGGCAAGCAGTTACCAAAAAGGTTTGTGATAAGCATCTGGTCACACTTCTTTAAAAGAAACACGACCAAATGTGAGCCACAATAAAAAGAAGCCACTTCTGTTAAAGAATCGAAGTGGCTTCTTTTCATTGTTAAAAAATTTCAAATACAGACTTTCTCCGGATGGAAATGTTCCCTCTACGGACTCTGACGCAACGATTAGGTAACTATTTTTTGATAGTTTATAAAGTGCAGTCCTTTTTTGATGATTTTCAGTGGTGATTAAGGATAAGTAAGGACCGCGGTTGCTCCATGCTAGATGGGTGTAGTATAATTTTTCTCGATGCAGTAGAGAGGATGACAAATATGCCAAGCGAAGACATTTATGCGGTGGTGGATATCGAGACGACCGGAACCGACCCGAAAAAGGACCGAATCATTCAGTTTGGCTGTGTTTTGATTAAAGATGGCCGGATTATCAATCGTTTTGCGACCGATGTCAATCCAGGAAAGAAAATTTCAAAGCAGATTCAAAATTTGACGAAGATTACGAATGCCCGCGTGCAAAAGGCACCATATTTTGAAGATATTGCGTTTACGATTGCTAATTTATTGGCGGATACTGTTTTTGTGGCGCATAATATTTATTTTGATTATCAGTTTTTAAATCATGAATTTGCTCGTTGTGGCGTACCGGAAATGACGATTCCAGGAATTGACACCGTGGAGCTGGCCCAAATTTTCCTGCCGACAGCGACGAGTTTTCGTTTGAAAGATCTGGCTGATAGTTTAGGTCTCAGCCATGACAATCCTCATCAGGCAGACAGCGATGCCGAGGTGACTGGAGCATTGCTGCTGTATATCCAACAAGTGATGCGCGGGCTGCCGCTAGTTACGATGGAAAAAATTGCACAACTGTCTGGTCAGACGGGTATGCAGACCGGTCAGTTCATTCAAAAAAATGTCGCAGAAATGCGGAGACAAACCCGATCACTACCTGAAGATTTGGTTGTTGTGTCAGGAATTGCGCTAAAAAATAAGCAGGTTCCGTTGTTTGAAGAGCAGTTGTATGAAAGCAAGTATCCGACTAAGAAAAAAGGCAAAGAGCAGCTTTTTGACGGACAATTGATTTTTCACAAAGAACAAGCCCGACTAATGAATCTGGTATATCGCCATTTCAGTGGTGAAGAAGCCTTATCAGATGAAACACCTGATCCTAAAAATCTATTCATTGAGGCAGCGACAGGGATGGGCAAAACCATCGGATACTTGTTTCCAACCGGTTTTTTGGCAACGCCAGAGAATCCTCTGATTGTGAGTACAGCTTCACTTTTACTACAGGACCAGTTAGTTCAAAAGGATTTGCCATTGGTAAACAAAGTATTGCCACAACCCTTTGTCGCTACCGTTATTAAAGGACAACGCCACTATCTCGACTTGGCTCGATTTGCCATTACCTTGCAGCAGCCGTCAGCTCAAAAGCAGTATTTACTGTACCAAATGGCGGTTTTAGTTTGGCTGACTAAAACCGAGACCGGTGATTTGGATGAACTGAATCTGATTCGACTCGATCATCCTTTCTTTAGCGAAACTGGCCATCGTGGCACAGCTTTTTTGGATCACGAGAGTCCGTTTTATGCCCATGACTTTCTGCGCTTTTTACACAAGCGTATGACCCAGAGCAATCTTTTGATAGTTAACCATGCGTTTTTAGCCAGAGAATCTTTGCGAGAGGAATTTCAATTACCGAAAAGTCGTTTTTTACTAATTGATGAAGCCCATCATCTGCCGGATAACTGTGAAAAAGCCGAGCGGCAGCAAGTGGCGACTTTTGCTTTTCGACGGCAAGTCAGCGGACTGAATGGGGAAAACGGACTGTTTTCTCAACTTGAAAATTTGTTTGCCCAGAAGCCAGAAATTCTAGCGACAGTGAGGCTTTATCAGCAGGAGCTGGAAGCAATTGTTGAGATGCAAGAAGTAGTCATCACTCATCTTTATCAGCTAAAAGCTGAAGAGACACGCTCGGAATTGGTGGTGAGCTTTGATGATCTCCAACAGTTACCATTAGCAGCACAAAAGTCTCAAAAAAAGTTGCTTCTATACTATCAAGAAGCAGAACAGGTGGCCGAAAAACTACGACGACAAATAAATGCTGTCAACAGCGCTTTGGTGGTCTCTGAGAAAAAAATGGTGAGAGAATTGTTCGAGCTGTTGCAAGAGGTCACCCATCAAGGGCAAATCATGACTCGGTGGTTTGAGGAGTGGTCAGGAGAACTGGTTCATTGGCTAAAACTCAACAGTAATCAAATCACTGGTGATTTTCAACTGACGGACTTTTCCGCACCACTCTTGCCTCGGACCAAGTGGTATGAACGTTATGAGCGCATCCTGTATATCGGCGGTACTTTAAAAATTGGCGGCAATCGCCATTATTTTCCGGAACGTTTGGGAATTGCGGAGGCACCGGTAAAGATTATTCAAGCACCTTTTGATTATCCAAAACAGACGCGGGCCATTCTGCCGGATAAAGGAATTTCAGTTAAGCAGCTGACCTCTCAAGAATACGGCGACTATCTGGCAAAAGCAGTGGAAGAAATCCTGCGGTCGGTGCAAAAACCAGTACTGGTGCTGTTTACCTCCCATGACAGTTTGCAGCGAGTTTATGAGCGGCTTCATATGAAATTTCTGGCTGAAGGCCGGGAAATTTTAGCGCAAGGTGTAGGCGGTAGTCGGGAGAAACTGTTGCGGCGTTTCAGCCTGTCCAAAGACAGCGTCCTATTGGGAGCGGACAGCTTTTGGGAGGGTGTCGATCTTCCAGGAGAGCGGCTGGAAGTTCTGATTGTCACGCGGCTGCCATTTGCGAATCCGAAACGGCCGTTGACGGCAGCCCGCAATCGGTATTTGCAGTCTCGGGGGATTGATCCGTTTTTTGAAGAAGCGATTCCCCAAGCAGCTTTGCGACTGCGACAAGCTTATGGACGCTTGGTACGAGGGAATGACGATCGAGGGGTAATGGTGATCTTGGATCGACGGCTAGTGACGACAAAATACGGACGCAAGTTGGCAAAAGCATTCCCTCAAAAGGTCCCGCTACAAGAACTTTCTACCGAAGAGACTAAACTCGAATTGGAAGAATTTTTAAAAAATTCGCGAACCGCAGCAAAAGATGATTAAATATGCAAAAAAATCTGTTATAATGAAAAAACCATATAAAAGCGTTTGAAGACGTCATACTCAGTATGGAATGTTCGTCTTCTACCAGCTGGTTTGCAAAGTCAGGAGTGACATTATGGAAACAAGCAGCAAAAAAGGACATCGTTTAGAATGGATTCTGTTGGTATTAACACTGGTGTTGGTATTTGTAATCATTGGATTTGTTTCGCTGTTTTACCGTAGCAGCCGACCTTTGGCACAGGCAAAAGACGAAGCAACGACGATGGCTAAAAAATATACTGATCTGGACACAGTGGACGAATTTTACTGGTTCACTCGTGAGAAAACCTATTTCAGTCTCTTAGGAAAAGATAAAAATGGTTCAAAAATTGCGGTTATCATGCCGAAAGACGGCGATAAAATCAAAGTTTTGAATCAAAAAGATGGCATTACCGAGCTGCAGGCACTACAAAAAGCGGCACAAGCATATCCTGATGAACAGGTGATGAAGGCCAGCCTGGGAATGTTTGACGAGAAACCTGTCTGGGAGGTTACGAGTGAATCTGGAGATGGCGCAGTAAACTTTTTATTGCTGTCTTATGAAGAGGGTAAAGAAATCAAAAAAATCAGCAATATTTGATTACGAGTATGTAATCAGTTTTGGACAAATAAAAGGAAGCGGGTATGTATATGAAGTTATCGCAACGGGCACAGAAATTGGAACCATCTGTCACTTTGGCAGCAGCAGCCAAAGCCAAGCAACTAAAGTCTGAGGGCTACGATGTGTTGAGTTTGACTGTTGGAGAACCGGATTTTCCAACACCGGTGAACATCCAGGATGCTGCGATTACTTCGATTCGTAGTGGCGAAGCTAGCTACTATACACAAGCCGCCGGTATTCCTGAGTTGCGACGGGCAGTCGTTGATTATATGAAAAAATATTATGGAATCGACTATCAGATTGAAGAAACCATCGTAACTGATGGTGCAAAATTTGCGCTTTACGCGTTATTTCAAACAATTTTGGATGCCGGAGATGAAGTCATCATTCCAGTTCCGTATTGGGTGAGCTATGCTGAGCAGATCAAACTGGCAGAAGGGATTCCAGTTTTTGTAGAGGCTGCGATGGAAAATGATTTCAAGGTGACTGTTGCGCAGTTGGAAGCTGCCAGAACAAACAAAACAGTAGCCATGCTGTTGAATTCACCTTCTAATCCGACAGGAATGATTTACACAAAAGATGAATTGCGGGCTATTGGAGAATGGGCGGTAGCAAATGGTATTTTGATTATTGCAGACGATATTTACGGACGGCTGGTCTACAATGGCAATCATTTCACGCCAATCGCGTCCATCAGTAAAGAAATCCGCAAAAATACATTGGTAATTAACGGTGTTTCCAAAACTTATTCCATGACCGGCTGGCGCATTGGCTTTGCCATTGGGAACAAGGAAATCATCGCGGCAATGGCGAAGATCACCTCTCAATCCACAAGCAATCCCACCGCAGCCAGTCAGTATGCAGCTTTGGAAGCTCTGACAGGCGAGCAGGATTCTGTGGAAGACATGCGCTTGGCTTTTGAAGAACGACTGAACAAGTTGTATCCCTTGGTTGCGGCGATTCCCGGAGTGAAACTCACCAAACCACAAGGCGCCTTTTATCTCTTCCCTAATGTTAAGGGAACCATGGAACTGTGTGGCTATAGCAATGTCACTACTTTTGTCAATGACTTGTTAGAAGACGCTCACGTTGCGACGGTTACCGGGGCAGGGTTTGGTGCACCGGAGAATCTGCGTATCAGCTATGCAGCCGACTGGCAAACTTTAGAAGAAGCAGTCAAACGAATCAATGCATTTGTTGAAGAAAAACGGATTCGTTAAGCTTCTAAGCAACTTTTTTGAAAACCAAGTGGACGTATAAGCTGTCTGACTGTTGGCATCTGATCCAAGTGACCTGCATGAGATGATTCATGTTGGTTACGGATTTGAAATCACCAACAGTTAGACAGCTTTTTTTGATAAACAGCCACCTATTTAAGATGCTTAAAATACAAATAACGGGAGACGATTCTTTTGAAAGCTGATAAATAAACGGTTGGTTGTTGAAAAATCCCTTATAAAAGATTAAAATCAGTTTTGATAACAAAAAGACAGGAGAGACAACTGTGGAACAAATTCAAATTATTGATGCAAAAAACCACGTAGGACAAACCGTTCAGCTCGGTGCCTGGGTTGCCAACAAGCGTTCAAGCGGCAAAATCGCTTTTTTACAGCTGCGGGATGGTACGGCGTATTTTCAAGGAATCGTTGTAAAAAGCGAAGTTCCAGAAGAAGTGTTCCAATTGGCTAAAAACCTGAATCAAGAAACAGCGGTTTTGATTACCGGTGAGATTCGGGAAGATAGTCGTTCCAAATTCGGCTATGAGATTGGAATCAATGGCATTGAAGTGGTGGGAGAAAGTCATGATTACCCCATCACACCGAAAGAACACGGAACGGACTTTTTGATGGATCATCGTCATTTGTGGTTGCGTTCTTCGAAACAACATGCAATCATGCAGATTCGAAACGAGTTAATCCGTGCCACCTATGAATTTTTCAACAACCATGGCTTCATTAAAATTGATCCGCCGATTTTGACAGGGTCAGCACCAGAGGGAACAACTGATTTGTTCGAGACCAACTACTTCGATCAAAAAGCCTATTTGTCACAATCTGGTCAGCTGTACATGGAAGCTGCCGCAATGGCTTTTGGAAAAGTCTTTTCATTCGGACCGACTTTCCGTGCTGAAAAATCCAAGACTCGTCGTCATCTGATTGAATTTTGGATGATTGAACCAGAAATGGCATTTACACATCAAGAAGAAAGTTTGGAAGTGCAAGAACAGTATGTTGCGTATCTGGTTCAAAGCGTACTGGATAACTGTGACTACGCATTACACGTCCTTGGTCGTGACCGAGAAGTTTTGGAAAAATACACCAAGCTGCCTTATCCACGTATTTCATATGATGATGCTGTAGAACTATTGAAGAAAAATGGCTTTGATGATATTGAGTGGGGGGATGACTTCGGCTCTCCTCATGAAACGTTTATTGCCAATTCCTTTGACCAGCCGGTATTCATTTTGAATTATCCAAAAGCAATCAAACCGTTTTACATGAAGCCTCATCCAACTAGAGACGACGTTGTGATCTGCGCCGATATGATTGCCCCGGAAGGCTATGGGGAAATCATTGGTGGCAGTGAACGGGCGACAGATTACGAATACTTGTTGGAAGAAATTCAAAAGCACGGCTTAGACGAAAATGAATACTCTTGGTATTTGGATCTGCGGAAATACGGCTCTGTGCCGCATGCTGGTTTTGGCCTTGGGTTGGAACGGACAGTAACTTGGCTTGCAGGTATTGAACACGTCCGAGAAGCTATTCCCTTCCCACGTCTGTTAAACCGGATCTATCCTTAATAAAATCATAAACTTTGAACAGCAATTAGGGTTTCAGTCCCATTGCTGTTTTTTTATTTAATGAGTCCCAGATAATTGGCGGATTGATGAAGGAGCGGTCTTCTGGGGATTTTCTGAAAAGAGGCTTGGCACGGGTGTCATCTTTCAAAGGGGACAGATAACATAAAAAGGTTGTGAAAAGTTAAAAGGAAAGCGGATTTTTGAAGCGGAGGGCAGCAGAGTCACAGCAAAAAATAATGTTTTCTCAAACTTGCCGGACAGGGGCAGAGTTTTATTGTATACTAGGTTGTATTGAAAAGACGCGTATTGCAGGAGTGAAGAAGGGTTATGGAAAAAGTCATTCATCGGATCAGTTCATTATTGATCTTGTTTACTATTGGAGTTTCTTACAGTTTCTGGTTATTAGGAATCAATCACAAATTGGTCCAACCTGTTTTCAGCGATTCGGCCTATTGGTTGGGTGGTCTGATGCTGGTGGTGGTTTTGTTAAACGTCCGAAAGCTTCAAAGATGCGACTGGGCCTTATTGGCATTAGCAGCAGCGAACGTCCTATTGAATCTCTATACGGCTGGATATCGGCATGCGGAGACCTTGGACATGTCAATTATTCCAAGTGTGATAGTGCTGTTTGTAATGGCTTGTAAAATGACACCCTTTGATAAGCTTGATCAAGAGTTGTTGTTGTTTATTTCTGTCAGCATTATGGGGCTGAATCTGTTTCGACTCTTTAAACACTTATACAATGCAGAATTATTGCATAACTTCTTCACGTTAGATAATTCTTTGAAAGAAATCTGGATCAATGTCAATGTTATCGGTGCAGTTCTTTTGTTCTGTACGATAACTTCCGCCATAATGATCAAATCACTAGGTATAAAACACAGCGTCATCTTTACTGGCATCCTATATCTTTTGGGGCTGTTGGGGACTTGGGGCTGCCAATCACGCACTTCATTTCTAATTTTGTTGGCATTTATGATTTTAGACACATTGTTGCCTAAAAAGATGCTGAGTAAGCGACGTTTTTGGCTCTGGGGATTTTCACTGATTTTTATTTTGGCACCGATTATCACGTATTGGATTGCCGATTCTGAGACAATCAATGTCTTTACTGGACGTGAAGATATTTGGCGGGCTTTTTTCAATCAGTGGTTACAAGAACCTCAGGCGATTTTGGCAGGACAGAAGCCGTTTCTTTATGGGCGTCATTTGCTGAGCACCCATAATAGTTATTTATACTTGCTGTGTAATTTCGGAATCCTTGGGTATCTCTTCTTGAATTCCGGACTGAGTTATTATATTTTAAAGTTGAAGAACAAAGCAGTAGCACTTACCGACTGTCAAATCAGCTGTCTAATCGCCTTCTTCCTGGTGTTGGGCTACTGTTTCATGGAAGATAGTCTGATGGTCGTTCAATGGGTGCCGGTCATGTTCAGTTTCTTGGGTTTTGCGGCAGCTTCTGCCAAACAAAAAAATACAATGATCTGACGGCAGTCGCCAATTCAGATGTTTAGGACTGTAGTGATGGATAAAATTATTATTAGTATAGTGACATATAACAGCAAAGATATTTTTTTAACTTTGGATAAGCTGCAAGAAGAACTGATCCCTAGTGGCGCATACGAAGTGGTAATTTATGACAATGGCTCTGAAGCCGACTATCGGAAAAAACTGGCAACTTATCCTTTTGTCAGACTGATTGAGTCTGGCGAAAATCGGGGATTTGGTTATGGTCACAACCGGGTCTTGCTGACCGCTGAAAATCGCTATGGGATTATTTGCAACCCAGATATTTTGGTCGCTGAAAAAGATGTTTCCCTGATGGTGGATAAAATCAAAGCACAGGACCTTGCCGCAGTTTGTCCCAAAGTCTTGAATGGGGATGGCAGCACCCAATACCTGGTGCGGCATCGTTTGGCTGTTTTCGATTATTTTCTGCGCTTTGTTTCCATTGGCTTTTTGAATCGACTCTTCAATAAACGCTTGGCAGATTTTGAATGCCGTAGTTTGCCAGACGACCAAGACAGTTATATCAAAATGGGTTCTGGCTGTTTTATGTTGGTGGATCTTGAGAAGTTTAAAGAGATTGGCGGATTTGATGAACGCTTCTTCATGTATTTTGAAGACAATGATTTGTGCCTGCGTTTTGGCAAGAACGGGGACAAAATCTTATACACTCCGGAAGCCAACGTGACTCATTTGTACGGGAAAGGGGCCCATAAGAGTTTTCGGTTGTTCCGAATCTTCATGTCATCCATGGGTAAATTTTTTGGAAAATGGGGATGGAGGTTTTTCTAAATGATGAATCGGCTGTTTATAGTGGTGGTTCTGTACCGGCAACGGTGGCGGGAGTCACCACTTTTACCTGTTTTAGAAGACTTTTGCCAAAAAGGACAGGGCAGTTTGTTACTCTACGACAACAGCCCACTCCCACAAACAGATCCTTTCTTTGCTACAAGAGGTGTGCATTATATTCACGACAAGAAAAATGCTGGCTTGGCTGTCGCCTATAATAAAGCAATCGAATTAGCAGGTTCCAAGCATGATCGCTTGTTGCTGTTGGATCAGGATACGCAGTTGACAGCGGCCTATCTGGCGGAAGTACGCTTGTGGCCCTTTGATGAGTCGGTGCCGGTGATTGTCCCAAGACTTTTTGCTGATAAACGGCAACTGTCGCCGCTGTTGGCTTCTGGATATATCGGGCGAAATACACTTCCAGCAACCCCTGGTGAGCATCGAGAACCAGTGATGGCCGTTAATTCCGGCTGTGGGATTTCATTGGAATATTTGCGAGGCATTGGCGGATTCAATGAGGCGTTTCCACTAGATTTTTTGGATCATTGGTTTTTCTTCCGCCTATCTGAGGAAAAAAAAGGTGTTCAAGTCTCACAGGAAAAAATGGCTCATGCGCTTTCTGTATTGAATTATCAAAATATCACAGCGACACGTTATCAGTCGATTCTTGCCGGAGAAAGTCTGTTTTATGCCAAATATGACAGAGCAAACAGGAGACGCCATCATCGACAGCTTCTTTTGCGGACAATCAAGCAGTTTATTCAAGTCAAGGATCGGCAGATTTGGAAAATGACTTGGCAAGAGTATTGGAAGATGAGGAGGGAGCGCAATTGATATCTGTTTGCATGGCGACGTATAATGGCGCCGCCTATTTGCGAGAACAGCTGGATTCGATTTTAGTTCAACTGGAAGAAACAGATGAGCTCATCGTCTCTGATGACGGTTCAACAGACGAAACGGTGGCGATATTGGCTTCCTATGCTGCCAAAGACCCCCGCATTCAAGTGCTAAAAGGTCCGGGAAAAGGACTGATTAAAAATTTCGAGTATGGCATTCGGCATACGAGGGGAGAACTGGTCTTTTTGGCGGACCAAGATGATGTCTGGTTGCCGGAAAAAGTTGCCAAGATCAAGGCGGTTTTTGCTGAAAATCCGGCTGTCGATGTGGTGGTTTCAGATCTGTCTGTTACAGATGAGCAGCTGAAAGTACAATATGCTTCTTACTTTCAATTAAAAAAGGTCAAGACTGGTTTTTGGCGTAACGTCTGGCGCAATGGGTATATCGGTGCGGGGATGGCCTTTCGCAGTCGGTTAAAAGAAAAAATCTTACCCTTCCCTGATAAAATTCCGATGCATGACATGTGGATTGGCTTATTGGCGGGAAACAAGTTGCGTCTGTTACCGGAGTCGCTGACTTTGTATCGGAGACACGGCAATAATTCAAGTGAATTGGCTAGCAGCACCAGTTTCCGTCAAAAGCTTGTGTGGCGGGGGAATTTATTGATGTCTTTAAGGAGCAGAATCAGAACAAGAAGATAAGAGTACAAGTTTTTGGTTTTTAACTTTGGTCTTTTGTGAGATAATACGTGTTGCGGGTTTTTATTTTGCACCGGTAATGTTTGAGGCAATAGAGACTACGCAAAGCAATCTATCACCTAATAGAAATGAGGAATCTGCCATGAAAGGTATTATTTTAGCTGGTGGCTCAGGAACACGTTTGTATCCTTTGACTAAAGCGACTTCTAAACAGCTGATGCCCATCTATGATAAACCGATGATCTATTACCCAATGTCCGTTTTGATGTTGGCGGGAATCCGTGACATCCTAATTATTTCAACGCCGCAAGACACGCCGCGGTTTGAAGATCTGTTTGGCGACGGCAGTGATTTGGGCCTATCCATTGAATACGCAGTACAGCCTAGTCCAGATGGTCTGGCACAGGCGTTTCTGATTGGCGAAGAATTTATCGGAAAAGACAGTGTTTGTCTAATTTTAGGTGACAATATCTATTACGGTGGTGGCCTATCTAAGCTGTTGCAGCGCTCTGCGGCTAAAGCAGATGGGGCGACAGTTTTCGGTTATCACGTCAATGATCCAGAACGCTTTGGCGTCGTTGAATTTGACGAGAAGATGCAGGCAGTTTCCATTGAAGAAAAGCCGGAAGAACCGAAGTCAAACTATGCAGTGACTGGTCTGTATTTTTACGATAATGAGGTTGTTGAAATCGCCAAAAATATCAAGCCTTCTGCCAGAGGAGAACTTGAAATCACAGACGTCAATCAAGCCTATTTAGAAAAAGGTAAGTTGGCTGTAGAAGTCATGGGCCGTGGCTTTGCTTGGTTAGATACCGGCACCCATGAATCACTATTGGAAGCCTCCAGTTTTATCGCAACGATTGAACGGCGTCAAAATTTGAAAGTTGCCTGTTTGGAAGAAATTGCCTATCGCATGGGCTATATCGACCGAGAAAAATTAATCCAATTGGCGCAACCTCTGAAAAAAAATCAATACGGACAGTATATGCTCCGTTTAGCAGGTGAGTAAAACAAATGGGGAAAATCAAAATAACTAAAACAACTTTACAAGATGCACTGATTGTAGAACCGCAGATCTTTGGAGATCACCGGGGGTTCTTCACAGAGAGTTATTCCGAAGCGGACTTTAAAGCCGCTGGCATCCAGCACGATTTTATACAAGACAATCATTCCCTGTCTACACAAGCGGGTGTGATTCGCGGCCTGCACTTTCAAATGGGTGAGTCGGCTCAAACAAAATTGGTGCGGGTGGTTACTGGCGCTTTGTTGGATGTGATTGTCGATTTGCGTAAGGGCAGCCCAACCTATGGCAAATGGGAAAGTTTTATCCTTTCAGAAGCAAATCAACGACAATTATTAGTGCCACGAGGGTTTGCTCATGGGTTTGTGACGCTGACAACGAATGTCAATTTCTTATATAAATGTGATCGTTACTACGACGCCAAAGCTGACGCTGGCATTGCTTTTGATGATCCTACATTAGCCGTCGACTGGCCGCTGGATATCAGCAAAGCTATCTTATCGGAAAAAGACCAAAATCATCCGAGTTTTAAAGAATTTGAGAAAGAGAATCTTTTTATTTACGGAGAAATCTGACAGAGGTGGGGTTCTAATCGTTGTCAGATATGCTACTTACTTGAGTCGCAAGTGTCTTTGTGACCAGCATTATGTTTAGGGAGTGTGATCTATGAAGAATATTATTGTAACCGGGGGCGCCGGTTTTATCGGTTCTAATTTTGTCCATTATGTTGTGAAACATCATCCAGAAGTCCACGTCACGGTATTGGATAAGCTGACCTATGCCGGAAATCGGGAAAACTTAGCAGGATTACCAACTGATCGAGTAAAATTAGTGGTGGGAGATATTGCGGATGCACAGTTGGTTAATTCTTTAGTGGCTGAAGCTGATGCCGTTGTGCATTATGCGGCTGAGTCTCACAATGACAATTCGTTACAAGACCCATCTCCTTTTATTCAGACGAATCTGGTAGGCACCTTCACTCTTTTAGAAGCTTGTCGACTAAAGGGTGTCCGCTTCCATCACGTTTCAACGGATGAAGTCTACGGTGATCTGCCTTTGCGAGAAGATTTACCGGGGCATGGAGAGGGACCTGGTGAGAAGTTCACCAACCACACACCTTATAATCCTTCTAGCCCATATTCGGCTTCAAAAGCGGGATCAGATCTGTTAGTACGGGCTTGGGTGCGTTCATTCGGTCTGCAAGCGACCATTTCCAACTGTTCAAACAATTATGGTCCTTACCAACATATTGAAAAATTTATTCCCCGCCAGATTACGAATATTTTAAGCGGTGAACGGCCTAAACTGTATGGAGATGGAAAGAATGTTCGCGATTGGATCCATACCGAGGATCATTCAGCAGCAGTTTGGTTGATCTTAACAAAAGGAACCATTGGCGAAACCTATCTGATTGGTGCGGATGGTGAGAAAGACAACAAAACAGTGTTGGAGTTGATCTTACGTCTGATGGGAAAAGATGCTCAAGACTATGATCACGTCAACGATCGTCCCGGACACGATTTGCGCTATGCGATTGATGCCACTAAACTGAAAGAAGAACTCGGGTGGCAACCTCAGTTTACCAACTTTGAGGAAGGTCTGGCAGACACTATTGATTGGTATATGAACAATCGCGAATGGTGGCAAGCAGAAAAAGCAGCGGTTGAAGCAAAATATGCGGAAAACGGGCAATAAATAGCATTGAAGCAATCATAAAAAAGACAGCTAAGGCAGGTGCGTACCTGCCTTTTTCAAAGGGCATAAACTTTGTAGGAAGTTGAAAAGCGCTCTTTGCAAAGGCGGCAAGAACGGAGGAACAAAGATGATTTTGATTACCGGCGGAAATGGCCAATTGGGGACTGAACTAAGAAAGCTGTTGGATGAACAGCAAGTGACCTATGTGTCCACTGATTCTTCAGAAATGGATATCACGGATGTCAAACAGACGCACCAGGTTATTGAAGAGCTTAAGCCTGAAGTGATCTATCACTGTGCTGCGTATACCGCAGTTGATAAAGCGGAAGAGGAAAGTAAGGCGTTGGATGAATTGATCAACGTTGACGGCACTCGCAATGTCGCTGAAGCCGCAAAAGCAGTAGGCGCGACCTTGGTTTATATCAGCACTGATTATGTTTTTGACGGAGCCAAAAAAGAGCATACGTATAAAGAATCTGATACTCCGGCACCGCTGAACGAATATGGCCGCACCAAACTGCTGGGAGAACAAGCAGTGGCAGCTATCATGGATAATTATTATATTATTCGAACCTCCTGGGTTTTCGGAAATTATGGCAATAATTTCGTCTTTACCATGCAGCGCTTGGCAAAAAGCCACTCCAAGCTGACTGTTGTCAATGATCAATTTGGCCGTCCTACTTGGACCCGGACATTGGCAGAATTCATGACATTCGTTGTTCAAAAGCAAGCGCCCTTTGGAATTTACCATTTGTCCAACGAAGGTTCCTGCAGCTGGTATGAATTTGCTAAGGAAATCCTGAAAGATACCACAGTGGAAGTAGCTCCGGTGACTTCTGCGGAATATCCGCAAAAAGCGCGCCGCCCTCAGTATTCAGTGATGGACTTAAGCAAGGCGGAGGCACTGGGATTTGTGATTCCAACTTGGCAGACAGCTTTATCTGAAATGTTATCTGAAAGTAAAGCTGACGTTACAAAGGTTGAGTAAGAGCCGGTTGTCCGGTATAATCTTTCCATAATAATCTGGCGGCTGGTGGACAGTCTGCCGGATCCAACAGGAGAAAAGCATGTTTGAACGAAAAAATCTGATCCTACTGAAAGAATTAGTTAAAACTGACTTTAAGCTGCGTTACCAGGGAAGTGCCATCGGTTATATCTGGTCGGTGTTGAAACCTTTGATGCTGTTTGCGGTCATGTATGTCGTCTTCATTAAATTTTTGCGTTTCGGCGCGGACGTCCCGCACTTTGCCATTGCGTTGTTGTTGGGGATGGTCTTATGGAATTTCTTTGTGGAGACTACCAATATGGGAATGATGGCGATTGTAAATCGAGGAGATCTGATCCGCAAGCTTAGTTTCCCAACAGAGATTATCGTCTTGTCGGTCTCACTGAATGCACTGATTAATCTTTTGATCAGTCTGGTGATCGTTTTTATTTTCGGTTTGATTAATGGAGTTACAATTTCTCCGTTAGCTATCGTGTCGCCGTTGTTGCTAATAGAACTCTACGCGTTGGCGTTAGGTGTGGCTTTTATTCTAGCCACCATCTATGTACGTTTTCGTGATATTGGTCCAATCTGGGAAGTCATCTTGCAGATTGGGATGTATGCCACGCCTTTGATTTATCCGGTAACAATGGTGCTTAATCAAAGTCGTTTGATTGGACAGCTTCTTTTGTTCAATCCAATGGCGCAGATTATTCAGGATATGCGTCATTTATTGACCAGTCCAGCCAATTTGACGATTTGGCAGCTGGTGGATCAAAAGTGGTTGGCGATTATTCCTTATCTGCTGCCGTTTGTGATCTTACTTATCGGCTATCGTTACTTTAAGAAAAATGCCAAAAAATTTGCGGAGATTATCTAATGAAAGAAACAGCAGTAAGTATCAAAAATGTCAGCAAGGCCTTTAAATTGCCTACTGAGAGCACCAATAGTCTCAAACGCCTGGTCATCAACACAGTAAAAGGGATCAAGGGCTATAAAGAGCAGCAAGTGTTGAAAGATATTTCCTTTGATGTCTACAAAGGCGATTTTTTCGGGGTTGTTGGCCGTAACGGCAGCGGGAAATCTACGCTATTGAAGATTATCAGTCAAATCTATTGGCCGGAAAATGGGACTGTTGAAATTGACGGCCGTTTGGTTTCATTTATCGAGCTGGGGGTGGGTTTTAATCCTGAGCTGACTGGACGGGAAAACGTCTATCTAAATGGTGCCATGTTGGGCTTTTCTGAAAAAGAAATCGATGGAATGTATGAGGATATTGTCAGTTTCGCCGAGCTTTCAGAATTTATGAATCAGAAGCTGAAAAACTACTCAAGTGGGATGCAGGTCCGTTTGGCATTCTCTGTTGCTATTCAGGCCAAGAGTGATATTTTGGTATTGGATGAAGTCTTAGCGGTGGGAGATGAAGCGTTTCAGCGGAAATGTAACGATTATTTCATGCAAGCTCGAGCCGAGAAAAAGACCATTATTCTGGTAACTCATTCGATGGAAGCCGTGCGTAAGTATTGCAACCGAGCGGTGATGATCGACAAGGGAAAAGTCAAGGTATTGGGAACGCCGGATGAAGTAGCCAACCAGTATTCATTGGATAACGTTGTTCAAGCCGGAGCTGAGGTATTGGATGCTGCAAAAAACGAGTCGGATCGCCAATTGTCCAGCGTAGAAAATGTCAACGTGCGGCTGTTGTCCTCGGAAATACTGACTGGTGAAAATCGTACCGTTGATTTTGAAGTGAGCTACGATGTCATGCAGGATATCACAACCTATCTGGCCTTTTCACTGACAGACATCGACCGCAGCTTCTGGATGTATAACGACAATTCTCAGGAACAAATGCTTAAAGGTACGGGGCATAAAACGATGCGTTATCGTTGTGAGTTGAAGGGTATCAATTCATGTAAACTGGCTTTGACGGTCTCTGTCAGAGACGATGCACAGCGACCATTAGCTTTTAATCGTCCGGACAATTCACCGGTAATTATTGTTTCGCCAGATGAAACTCTGAATTCCAGCCGACGAGACGCCGCCAGTGGTGTCCTTACTGCTAACGGAATTTGGGAAGTCGGATAATTTGGCAAATCTGTCCCACTAAAGAAGTACTAAAAAATCGAAACAGATAAGAGGGAAATTATGAAGCAGGTTTCTGTTATTGTGACTTGTTACAATCATGAAAAATATATCAGACAATGCCTGACTAGCATTTTCAAACAAACTTATCCGGCCATTCGATTGACTGTCATCGATGACGGTTCAACTGACGGTTCTGGGGCGATCATCCAAGAGGTTCTTGGCCGGTCGCCTTTTTCCAATACAGTCTTTTTACAGCAGGAGAATGCCGGTGTTTGTGCGGTTCGTAATCGGGGTTTAGCAGAGACAACCGGGGACTTTGTGCTCTTTATCGACAGCGACGATTACTTACCACAAGATTACGTGCAGCGCTTAGTAGAAAAAGCCGAAGCGACGGCTGCTGACATCGTTTACGGAAATCTATGGGATTTCAATGAGGATAAATTTTACGTTGAAAGTCACGCGTTTGAACTGATTTCTTTTTTACAGAGCAATTACATCAATAATTCCTCCTTGTTGAGAAGAAGCGTGATCAAAGAAACCCGTTACGATATGGCATTGAACCGCCAGTTTTTGGAAGACTGGGACTTTTTGATGACGCTGATTTTGGAAAACGGGGCAAAACCAGTCTATGCCCCAGAAGTCAAACTCAATTACCGTATCTTGCCGGATTCGATATCCAGAAGAGACGGACATACCCAACGCAAAAACTTTTACGAAGTCTATTTTTATCTGTTAAAAAAGCATGTGCCTAAATGGAAAGATGAGATTTTTACGGCGCTGGAAAACAATACCATGTTGTTGGAAGATCGTTTGGTTGAGTTGACAGATCACCTTGAAGAAGTCACCGACTATGTCAAATCCCTTGAAGGAAAATTGACTGGGGATCCGGCTAATCAATCACCAGAAGCTGAAATTAAGCGTCTCAACACGGAAATCCAGCGACTCCAAGGAGAACAGGTCGCGCTGCTGCATTCCCGTTCTTATCGCATGGGCAATGCGATCATTCGCCCGGCAAAATATGCCTTGAAGGTTGTCCGAAATCCTCGTGCTGCAAAACCCCTCGTCAAAAGAGTTCTGTCACGAATGAAACGGACGGCACGAAAAATTCCTTCGCCGATGCGCTATCTCTATCGACCTTATCGCAGTTTAGCTAGAAGTAAAAACAACTATACTGATCCTAAGCGTCAGTTAATCTATGTGATTTATGAAGAGCAACCGCAATTGCAAACATACAAGCTGCTTTTTCTTGAAGGCTTGGCCGACTTTTGCGCGGATATTTTAATTGTCGTCAATGGCGAGCTTCCCCAAAAAGATATAGCTAAATTGGCAACCTATGGCCAGGTGCATTGTCGGGAAAACAGTGGTTATGACACAGCTGCATTTCGTGAGGGCATTCTCTTTTTAGGAAAAGAACAGTTGGTCACGTATGATCAGCTGCTGCTGGTCAATGACACCAATGTTGGTCCTTTTGGAAATCTTCAGCAAGTTTTTTCCAAGATGGCTGCCCGCCGTTTAGATTTTTGGGGAATCTCCTATGGGGAAGAGCAATCAGATATTACCGGTTACAACAAATATGGCTATATTCCGTTACACTTGCAGTCGTATTTTTTAGCAATTGAACATTCATTGCTGGATAGTCCAGCCTTTTGGACTTATTGGGAACAGCTGACAGATACCAATTCACGGGAAAAAGCGATTGGTCGCCATGAGACAGTCTTTACCCGTCACTTTACTGATCTAGGCTTTAAAGCCGATGCTCTTCTGACTCACAACGCCGACAGTGCAATGTATATTCATCCTTTAACCATGTTAAAAAAAGGCATTCCACTAGTAAAATACAGTGCGTTTGCGAATTATTCGAATGAAAAGTTTTTGTGGCAGGGCCTTAAGCGCCAGACAGAAGTACCAGATTTAATCGCCTATCTTGACCAACAGACAAACTATCCGATGGCAGTGATTCACCAAATTCAGGAAGATATCCGTAAGAAAGATCAGGAGCAGTACATTTTAATCATCGATGGCGTTGAAAATCAAATTCCACAATGCACCCGTTATCGTGTTTTAAACAAAGCCGAGCAGCTGCGTTCATTAGGCTATCCAGTAAAAGTAGTGGACAATTCTAAATTCCGATTAGCCGATGCTGAAAGGGCGTTTTTGATTATTGTTTATCGCTGTGGGTATCGAGAAGTCTTAGGCCAAATGGTCACTTTGGCAAAGCAATTTGGAAAAGGCGTCCTGTATGACATCGATGATTTGGTAATCGCTACGAAATATACCGACCAGCTGGCATATACTCAAGGCCTGTCAGTCGGAGCGAAAGGCGATTATGATGCTGGAGTTATGAGCTATGGTAAAATGCTGGAACTCTGTGATGGAGCGGTGACCACTACGGCACGTTTAAAAACAGAGCTATCCAATTATCGTCCCTTTGTATTGATGAATCGTAATCTGGCTTCCAAAGAGCTGGTAGACATCAGTCGTCAGTTTATGAAGGACTATTCGACACCAGAAGAAAGCACGGTGAAGATTGGCTATTTTTCAGGTTCTATCACCCATAATGAAAATTTTGAGTTGGTCAAAGAGGCGCTGATTCGTTTAATGAACCGCTATTTGCATGTAGAGCTCCATATTGTGGGGTACCTGGAGCTGCCCCAGGATCTGCAGCCCTTTAAAAAACGGATCATCATTCATGACTATGTAGAGTGGCATCAGTTGCCCGAATTGATCAGCCGCGTAGATATTAACTTAGCCCCGCTAACTGATACCATCTTCAATCAAGCAAAATCAGAGATTAAGTGGTTGGAAGCAGCATTGGTAAAAGTTCCCACAGTCGCTAGCCGTTTGGGTTCCTTTGAAGAAATGATCAAGGACGGTCAGACTGGTTTACTGGCAAGTGATGACGAATGGGAAGAATCATTGGAGCTGCTAATCGGTAGTCGAGAATTACGGCAGCGTTTGGCAGAGGCGGCAGCTGAGGAAGTTGAAAGACAGTGTGTCACAAGCCGGCATCACGATGAGTTAACGGCGTATGTCAAGAAATGGCTTGCATCTGATGAGAAGGGGGCAGTTCAATGACACGAATATTATTTGTTTCACCTAGTGGGACCTTTGACAACGGTGCGGAGATCTCAATCTATCATCTCATGAAGCTGTTAAAAGACAATGGGCATGTCGTTTACAATGCTGCGCCAGCTTCTTTTCCTAATTTTGAAGAAGATTATCGTGCTCATTTTAAAGAAATCGACGTTCCTGTAACATTTATTCCCCGAAACAAGTGGTGGTGGGAAGAAGCGCCAGGATTGAAATACGGGACTGCTGGCGAGCGAGCAGCGGCCTACCGGGACAATATCAGTGCTTTGCGACAGCTGATCAAAGAAAAAGAAATACAAGTAGTGATTACTAATACGGTGAATATGTTTCAAGGAGCTGTCGCAGCCGCTTGTGAGGAAGTGAGTCATTTTTGGTTGATCCATGAGTTTCCGGAAAACGAGTTTGCCTATTATTTGGACAAGCTGGATTTCGTAGCTGAAAACAGCGATGCGCTGTTTGCTGTTCAAGGGGAACTGCAAAAAAAACTCCAGACACTCTTGCCATCAAAAAAGACGATTGGCAGTTTTGTGCCTTTCACCGAGGTCACGACAAAGTCATTAAAAAGTGGCAAACAGCAGCGAATTGTTTCCATTGGACGTTTGACACCAGGAAAAAATCAGCTGGAGTTGTTACAGGCTTATACGAGGTTAAAAGAACCGCGGCCGGAGCTGGTTTTAATTGGCGCTTGGGATGACGATTACAAGCGAAAAGTTGACCGCTTCGTCAAAGAACAGCGCCTATCGACTGTCACCTTTACTGGGAAAAAGACAGATCCTTGGGGGGAAGTAACAGAGAGGGATCTCTGTGTTTTGCCTTCTGAGATGGAGACATTTGGTTTGGTCTACGCTGAAGCTCTGCTAAAAGGCGTACCGGTGATTTTGTCGGACAATCCCGGTCATCGCTCGGCTTTTGACTATTTTGGTGGTGGAGAGCTGTATTCTTCCGGTGATGTGGCAGAATTGACAGTGCGGATAGAAAAAAGCTTGCGGGATTTCCCATTGCTTCACCAAGAGGCGGCAAGCTTTGCGACGGTCGCCTTTGAAAAGTATCAACCCCAACGAGTCTATCAAGAACTGTTGGAAGCATTGGCCGTAGAACAGCTGCCACAAAAAAAAGCATTGCGTCATCTGGCAGAGGTTCTGACTTTAAATGAAGAAAAAAGCCGCTTGACCAGAACTGAAAAGCGTATGCGTCAGTTTGTTAATCGAGGATCTGCATGGCTGAAACGCCGCTTCAATAACGACTAACGCACTCAAAAAAGCGGTTCTACAATATTTAGTGTTGGTGGAAAATCTCCGATTTTCTTCCAACACTTTTTTGTATGCGAAGTATAGAAAAAGAGATACCCAAATTGATAGAATGAAGTCGACTAAAACACACTCACCAAGA